>QFNK01000122.1 GCA_003240795.1 Micavibrio aeruginosavorus
TGATCGCCGCCGTCAGCGTCGTCTTGCCGTGGTCAACGTGACCAATCGTTCCGATGTTTACGTGCGGCTTGTTCCGCTCGAACTTTTCCTTTGCCATTTTTCAATGCTCCTTCAGATCTTTATAATGTTTTATTAGCTGGCCAGTTTCGCGCGGACTTCGTCAGCAACTTGCTGTGGAACCACATCGTAGTGATCGAACACCATCGAGTAGGAAGCACGTCCTTTGGACATACCGCGCAGGTTGTTGATGTAGCCAAACATGTTTGCCAGCGGAACCATCGCATCGACGACTTTCGCGTTACCGCGGTCTTCCATGCCCTGGATCATGCCGCGGCGGCTGTTCAAGTCGCCGATGACATCGCCCATGTATTCTTCCGGCGTAACGACTTCAACTTTCATGATAGGCTCGAGAAGTTGAGGGCCGGCTTTCGCCATTGCTTCTTTAAAGGCTGCACGCGCGGCGATTTCGAACGCCAGAGCGGACGAGTCGACGTCGTGGTATTTACCGTCGTAGAGTTCGACTTCGAGGTTGATCACAGGGAAGCCTGCGATAATACCCGTTTCTTTTGCGGCCTTCATACCTTTTTCGAAGCCTGGGATGTATTCCTTGGGAACAGAACCGCCGACGGTCGTGTTCATGAAGTTGTAATCCAGGATAGGTTCGCCTTTTGCATCTTTCGCATCGGCAGGCAGAGGACGCATTTTGAACAGGACGCGGGCGAACTGACCCGAACCGCCGGATTGTTTTTTGTGCGTGTAATCGATATCCGCTTCTCTCGAAATCGTCTCACGGTAAGCAACCTGAGGCGCGCCGATGTTGGCGTCGACACCGTAGGTGCGTTTCATGATGTCGATCTTGATGTCGAGGTGAAGTTCACCCATACCTTTCAGGATCGTTTGACCTGTTTCGGAATCCGTATGAACGCGGAACGAAGGGTCTTCGGAAACGAGTTTGCCCAGAGCAATACCCATTTTCTCCTGGTCGGCTTTCGTTTTTGGCTCAACAGCGATCTCGATAACAGGCTCTGGGAATACCATTTTCTCCAGAACGATCGGCTTCAGAGGATCGCAGAGCGTATCACCCGTCGTCGTGTCTTTCAGACCGACCAGGGCAACGATGTCGCCCGCATGGGCTTCTTTGATCTCTTCACGGTTGTTCGAGTGCATAAGCAGCATACGGCCGATACGCTCTTTTTTGTTTTTCGTGGAGTTCACGAGGTAGGAACCGGCTTCCAGTTTACCGGAGTAGATACGGAAGAACGTCAGCGTACCGACGAATTCATCTGGCATGATTTTGAAAGCCAGACCGGACAGAGGTGCCTCATCCGTCATCTCGCGTGTTTCTTCAACTTCGGAGTCAGGCTTCGTGCCTCTTACAACGCCTTTGTCCAGCGGGGACGGCAGGAAGTCGACAACAGCGTCAAGCAGCGGCTGAACGCCTTTGTTCTTGAACGAAGAACCGCACATCATCGGGATCAGTTTGAAAGCGATCGTACCTTTACGGATACAGGCTTTCAGCGTCTTGATGTCTGGCTCTTCACCGTTCAGGTAAGCGTCCATGGCGGCATCGTCCATTTCGACGGCTTGCTCGATCATGCGCTCACGATAGGATTTTGCTTTTTCCAGCATGTCCGCAGGAATTTCACCGACTTCAAAAGCGGCGCCCAGCGTTTCAGCTTTCCAGATGATCGACTTCATGTTGATGAGGTCGACGATACCGATAAAGTCAGATTCAATACCGATTGGCAGAACC
This sequence comes from Micavibrio aeruginosavorus, assembly GCA_003240795.1. GTDB lineage: Bacteria > Pseudomonadota > Alphaproteobacteria > Micavibrionales > Micavibrionaceae > Micavibrio_A > Micavibrio_A aeruginosavorus_B. Next base: position 1,754 of record QFNK01000122.1, read on the forward strand.
GTTACGAGCGGGTCGATACCAAGGCGTTTTTTAACGGAGTCGATGCACATGTAGAAGTCTGCGCCCGTCTTGTCCATTTTGTTCGCGAAGATGATACGCGGAACCTTGTATTTGTCGCCCTGGCGCCAAACCGTTTCCGTTTGCGGCTCAACACCCTGGTTACCATCAAGAAGGCAGACAGCGCCGTCAAGAACGCGCAGCGAACGCTCAACTTCGATCGTGAAGTCAACGTGTCCAGGCGTGTCGATGATGTTCATGCGGATGTTTTTGCCCGCAGCAACGCCGTTCTCTGCACCTTTCCAGAAGGTCGTCGTTGCAGCGGAAGTGATCGTGATACCACGCTCCTGCTCCTGCTCCATCCAGTCCATCGTGGCCGCGCCATCGTGCACTTCACCGATCTTGTGGGATTTTCCGGTGTAGAACAAAATACGTTCAGTCGTCGTCGTTTTACCGGCATCGATGTGCGCCATGATGCCGAAGTTACGATAACAATCTAGTGGGTATTCGCGGGCCATAATATCTCTTTTAACCTTCTAATCAGTTCAGTTCCGAAACGACTACCAGCGGTAGTGCGCGAATGCTTTGTTGGCTTCGGCCATCTTGTGCGTATCGTCACGCTTTTTAACAGCCGTACCACGGTCGTTTGCAGCATCCATGATTTCGCCTGCGAGACGCTCCATCATCGTGTGCTCACCGCGCTTGCGGGCAGCATCGATAATCCAGCGCATGGCGAGGGCTTGCGCACGCTCTGCACGAACTTCCGTAGGAACCTGGTACGTTGCACCACCGACGCGGCGGGAACGAACTTCCAGCTGCGGGCGCACTTTTTTCAGAACGCGGTGGAAAATACGCAGACCCTTGGAACCGGCACCTTGTGCGGAACCCTGAGCATCGCCTTCATCATCGGCAATGTTCTTGCCTTTTGTTTCGACGATTTCGAGCGCACCGTAGATGATTTTCTCGGCTACGGACTTCTTGCCATCTTCCATGATGCAGTTCATGAACTTGTTCAGAACGATATCACCGAAACGGGGATCCGGAAGAATAACGCGTTTTTCTGGCTTACGACGACGGGACATTCTCTTGTCTTCCTCTTAATTAAATTACTTCGGACGTTTCGCGCCGTATTGGGAACGGGCTTGCTTACGATCTTTAACACCTTGCGTGTCGAGCGCGCCGCGCACGATACGGTAACGAACACCCGGCAAGTCTTTTACACGGCCGCCCTGGATCAGAACGACGGAGTGTTCCTGCAGGTTGTGGCCTTCGCCCGGGATGTAGCAAATGACTTCAAAGCCAGTTGTCAGGCGAACTTTCGCAACTTTACGCAAAGCGGAGTTAGGCTTCTTCGGCGTCGTCGTGTAAACACGTGTGCAAACGCCGCGAACTTGCGGGTTGGATTTCAACGCGCGGTTCTTCTTGGACTTCATCGCTTTTTTACCACCGACTGCGCGGGGCTTGCGGATCAACTGCTGTATTGTTGGCATGTAAGTGCCTTCTCCTTCAGGTTCAAAATCTTTAACGGATGGCTTTTCCTAGGGGATGGCGCTTGGGAATGCAAGTGCGAATTGCGACCGGATCTCTTGCTCCGCATCTATGCGCGGGAGACCGGTACATTTTTTCGCCCTTTGCGGCCCGGAGAATGTGTCTCCCGCCATACCTGGGTAAAGGATACTGGGTCTGCGTTTAGCCCTTGTTTTTCTTGCGAAAATTCCCGGATTTCTCCGGAAAAAGGAGGCCACAGCCAGCCCATCCGATTCCTTAATTCGGGCGGACTATATGAGTGAAACCGGGCATAGTCAAGCTTTTGTTAAGCCTTTTTTAGGAAATTTCGGGTGTTCGATGGAACTCTTTTAATGCACCGACTGCAGCAGCTATCTGGGCAAAGCTCTCGTCAATCGCGCTCTTGCACGGCGCAAGGTGAAAGGAGAGCGTATTGCGCATCTCCGCCTCACAGGCCAGTTCCGCCGCAGCCGCCTGGACAGTCTCGAAAAAACGCGCCTGCAAATCCACGTCATTCGGAATATCGAAAAAGCTTTCCTTTTCCCCGACAATCATTCTTGCGCGCATAATTTGGCCTCCACATTAGATTTAAAAAACCTAGCGCCATGCCGCCTTATGGTCAATATGGGAATTCAGCCAGCCCGTAAGTGGGAACAAGCTATTTCATACGGCTTGTTGAAACCATAGAGGGAAAGGGTCACTGCCTCCACCCCAGACGGCAGGGACTTCCCATTCCCCCTCATAAAGGCAGGCATCCAGACGGCGACGCAAATCCGTTTCGTCGTAATCGATGCCGATAAAGACTATTTCCTGTCGTCGATCGCCATAATCTGCATCCCAGTACCTATCGACCACATCACTGAACGCGTCCGACTGCGGCCATTTGTGCTTGGGAATGGCCGCCCACCAGCGGCCAATGCCTTGATGACGCACAAAAGCGCCGGCTTGGGAAACCTCACCCACAAAATCCGGACGGGAAGCCAGCCAGAAGAAACCTTTGGCACGTACCACGCCCTTCCACTCCGTGGAAAGAAACTGATAAAACTTTTGCGGATCGAAGGGGCGGCGCGCACGGTATACAAAACTACGCACACCATACTCTTCCGTCTCCGGCACATGGTCTTTGAAGTTGTATAGCTCCTGAGCCCAAAGAGGATGTTCCTGCGCTTCCTCAAGATTGAAGAGCCCCGTGTTCAAAATCTCGGAAGCCTCAATCACGCTATGAATTGCTTCAACTATTTTCGCTTTTGCATTGAGAGCGCGGACGATAGATCGTACTGTCGAAAGCTCTGCGGGCGATACAAGATCACATTTGTTCAGAACAACCACATTGGCAAATTCTATTTGCTCGACTATCAGATCGACAATCGTGCGATCATCCCCTTCGCCGGCAACTTCTCCCCGCTCTGACAGGAATTCACGGGACCCGTAATCGCGAATAAAATTCGCGGCATCGACAACTGTGACCATTGTGTCAAGACGGGTAAAGTCGGACAAACTGAAGTCATTCTCGTCACGGAACTCGAATGTCGAGGCGATAGGAAGAGGTTCGGCAATTCCCGTCCCTTCAATCAGGAGATAATCATATTTTCCGCTCTTCGCGAGCTCCGATACTTCCTTCAGCAAATCTTCGCGAAGAGTACAACAAATACAGCCATTGGATAGCTCCACCATCTTTTCCTCGGTATGCGAAAGATTGGCGCCGCTTTTCTCGATCAACGCAGCATCGATGTTTACCTCACCCATGTCATTGATAATAACAGCGACCTTCAATCCATTACGGTTGTTTAGAATGTGATTCAAAAGGGTTGTCTTACCGGCTCCCAAAAAACCGGAAAGAACAGTAACAGGCAGCTTTTTCGCACGCTTCAAAGGCATAAAGAATCTCACAATATGTTATATTATAACATATATAAAATATCTTATCATTTCTGTCAATCAAGGAGCCTGGCATAGGGCTTGCATAGATGGAGAGGAAAATATTTCATTGGGAACTTTGCAAATTATGAACCTTTCATCTTTAAATCTTTACAGCGGCCTTGCCGAGTTTCTGGGCAGCGGCAACAAAGCCAACAATTTTGATTCGATATCGCAGAACGCATTTGATCTTGCGGCATTGAAAGCGACAAAACAGACGCAGGCAACCCCTGATACCACGGGGGTGAATATCAACCTCTCTGAAGACGCACAGAAGCTTTTAAATCAGGCAAAGAGCGCGGACGGAAAAACCGCGGTATCGGGCGTGCAGAAAATCGGACAGAACTTCCTGCTCGGCTTTTTCGACCAGCTTGGCATTGACTTTGACGGACTCACAAACGAGGCCATCAATCTGATTACCGGGATGCAGGATGTGATCGCGGATTCAGGCGCAACCACGCGTGATGTCACAACGGACATGGCGGAAATGCGTTACGCGAACAACAGCAAGAAGGTTTATACTTTAACAGGCGCACAATCGCGGCTTCGCCTAGCCATAGAGTATGCCACAGATGGTACGCCGAAAAAACTCACCCTGACGGATATTCAGGGCGCGCGCGTTGAAACCGCCGACATAACGCTTGCCTCAGAAAAAGGTAAACTTACCTCGATGGAGGTATCCCGTACCCAGCGCGAATATAAAAACGGCCACATGGTAACGCTCAATGAAATAGAGCCAATGTCGATCAAACTTTATCCCGCAAAAGCAGCATAGGGCAATTCAACGATAGGCCTGTTTACGGCCCTCCAGCGTAAGGCTGCGTGAATCGAGGTCCTGCTCGATTCGTTTTAAAACATCGGCGCTGAATGCTCCCTTTTTATGC
>QFNK01000123.1 GCA_003240795.1 Micavibrio aeruginosavorus
GCGCGCGCCATCAGGCGGTCGGTGACAAGGTCCATGCCGACGGGAGCTTTGCCCTTGATGTTATAAGGGTTGAGCGTGTCGAATGTGCCGATGGCCGCCTGTTTCAGCGTTCCGCCCTTCGGCGCGTCAGGGTTGGCATAAGCGTAATGAGTGTCTAGGTGCGAATATTTTGCCTCGCCTGACATGGCGAGGCCATAAAGCACTTCCGCTTTCGCCGGAAATGGCTGTAAACTAAGCAAAAAAACAGAGAGCCATGGCAGGAATTTCATGTTTACACGCATAGCGCAGAAACTGCGCCGCAACAATCCTCAATATCTGGACAGGATACGCATCGAACAGGGCGAAATTCTGTCACAGATGGATTGTGAGGCGATTCTCTTTTTCATGCACCCGAACCTTGAATGGGGCGGCGGGCTTAACAGTAATGTGCTTGAGATTGCGGGACCGGACCTGGATTCCCATATCCTGAACCATATTTATAAGCCGAAAAGCGGACAGGTATTCGCCCTGCCGCCGTTTCAGAGCGGGTACAAAGCGATGTTTATGGCGGTTTTGAGCGACTGGGACGGAGGCAACGGGTTCGAGGAGCGTGACCTTTTAAACTGTTACCGCCATACCATAGAGGCGGCGGAGAAGATAGGCGTGCGTTCCATCGCCATACCCGCCATGGGGCGTGACAAGCGCGATTTCCCGCATATCCGTTTCGCCCGCGTTGCGGTGCAGGGGATTATGGAACGAATGAGCGACAAAATCGATTTTATTAAGATCATGTGTCTCGACCGGACGATGCGTGCGGCATACCAGAACCAGATCGACAAATTAAAAAGCTAAAGGTTATTTTTGTGGCACTTCAAGGGTACAAGGTAAGCGGCGACAAGCTGGAGAATGTCGCGGATATTGGTGTTGAAGGCATTCCGGAAGACGGTCCGGTCTGGATCGACCTTGCGTCGCCGACGGCAGAGGAAGACAAGCTGGTTGAAGATCTGCTGAAAATATCCATCCCTACAAAGGAGGACATGCAGGAGATCGAGCTGTCTGCGCGTCTGTATGATGAGGACGGGGCGGATTATATGACGATGCTCTGCATAGCGCAGATCGCCAGCGATGATCCGGTGAAGGCGCCTGTAACATTTATCCTTTATAAAAACACTCTGGTCACCGTGCGGTACCACGAGCTGACTGCCTTCAACCAATATCTACAGAAGGCACAAAAGAAAAACGGCGTGCCGTTGCCGTCGGCCCACGGCATCATGGCCGACATCATCGAGTCGGTTATCGGCAGGATTGCCGATTCCCTCGAGTTTCTGGGCGGTGAGGTTGATAATTTGTCGGCGCAGATATTTCGCGAGAAAAGGGGAACTATTAAAAGCCGGACGAATATCCTGCAATCCTCCATCCAGGTAGTCGGCGCGAAGGGAGACCTGCTCGGGATGCTGCGCGAAAGTCTTTCCAGTATCGCGCGTCTTGTCTCTCATATGAGCATAACCCTTCCTGAAGGGGCGCCTCGCCTGTTGAAGAGCAAGCTTGCCACCGTCAGCCGCGATGTCGCCTCGCTCGGCGATCATGCTGGTTTCATGTCTGGAAAAATGAATTTTCTCCTGGATGCAACGCTGGGAATGATTAATCTCCAGCAAAACCAGATCATCAAGATTTTCTCCATCGCCGCTGTGGTATTCCTGCCGCCAACGCTAGTCGCGTCGATATACGGGATGAATTTTCAGCATATGCCTGAGTTGGGTGCACGGTTCGGATATCCGGCCGCCCTTGCAGCCATGGTTGTTTCCGCGTTGGTGCCTATTCTCTATTTTCGCAGGAAGGGATGGCTTTGATCAGCCGGTAAAGACTTGTTGATGGGCGCCGTGGGCGCGTTCTATGCCGAGGATTGTTTTTTCCAGACGGCCCAGCGCCTGTTCGCGGATGCGTCCGCTGTGAACATCGCTCTTGCTGGCGCGGCGGTGGGATTGCGTTTCAAACGTCAGGGAGAGTGATTCTCCGGACGGTTTGATGACGGATACGTGATTTACGCGTTCGCCGCGGCGTGCATGGAATGTTACGGCGACCTCGCTGATAAAATTCTTTGTCAGGAGTTTTTCCAGACGTTCGCGGTGCTCCGTATCACGTGCCATGACGTTGTTCGTAAAGGTATTGATCTTCTCGAAAATCTTGTCTGAATTTTCACCGGCCGTGTAAGGGGCGATCTTCATGGGCTTCAGATCGTAAACCTTGTGAGACAGGGTGCCGCCAAAAACGCCATGGTCGAAATTGCCCACGATGTCGTAATTGACGCGGCATCTGTTCAGCAGGACAAAGGCCTCACGTTTCAGACTCTCGATGTAGCGGACCTTGTTTTCCGCAAGGCGTTCCTCACCGGCGTCGAGGGTGACGCCGATTTGCGGAATGTTTTTATCGCGCAGGACCGTGACGCCCTTTGCATGGTCGCGTTCAATTTCGATATGAGGCGGCAGCGCGGCGAAGGCGTCATCCGCTGCGGCGGTGTTGAATTTTCCGGACAAGGCGCCCGCACTTTCGCGGCGATCCAATTCCATCAGGATTTTTGCTATTTCGCGCTGAGATGCCAGCTTTTTTGTGCCTTTGACAATAGTGTAAGCAAGATCACTGTGGTTGGAATGAATGCAGAATATATGTGAGCTTCCGTTCACGGGACGAATGTCAAAGCCTTTGAGTTTTAGAATGCGTACCAATTGTTGCGTAGGGACCGTCTGACCCGTGTGGCGCAATTCTTCCGGTGTATAGGTGATACTCATCGGCACTTTCCCCCCTGATCGGAAAATGAAATCACAACATATGCGTTTTATGCAAGGCAGAAGTGCAAAACAGCCCCGATTTTCGTAGGACTGTTTCAAATTACCTATTCAAGGTTGCTGTCTGCCAACTCTTATCGTCAGCCTTAGGCCGCTTTTGCAGGGATCAGGTCTTTCAGTGCGACGAGGGGGCGCGGGCCGATATGGGAGATGACTTCGGCGGCGGCGATGCTGCCGAGCTGGCCGCAGCGGGCGAGGTCGAGCCCTTCGGTATAGCCGTAAAGGAAGCCGGCGGCATAAACGTCGCCCGCGCCTGTCGTGTCCATGACTTTGGAGACGGGTTCCGCTTTTACTTCGATCGTTTCGCCGCCGCGCAGGACGAGGGAGCCTTTTTCGCTGCGCGTGATGGCGGTGATTTCGCATTTGCCGGAGAGGATGGAGGCGGCTTCTTCCACTGTGCCGACTTCGTAGAGGGATTTGGCTTCTTCTTCATTCGCGAAGAGGATGTCTACATAACCCTCGACCAGCGCCTTGAACGCATCGCGGTGACGTGCAACGCAGAACGTGTCGGAAAGGGTCAGCGAAACCTTGCGGCCCGCGTCATGCGCGATTTTTGCAGCTTTGTAGAACGCTTCCATCGCTTGCGGCGGATCGAAGAGGTAGCCTTCGAGATAGGTTACTGCGGCGGCGGCGATCGTCTCCTCGTCGATGTCGGACGGGGAGAGTTCGACGGCCGCGCCGAGGAAGGTGTTCATCGTGCGTTCACCGTCCGGCGTGATGAGGATCATGCAGCGGCCCGTCGGTGTTCCGGCGGAGGCCGTGCCGGTCGAGAAATCGACGCCCATGGATTTAAGGTCGTGTGCGAAAAACGTGCCGAGATCGTCATTGCCGACCTTGCCGACATAAGCGCCTTTGCCGCCGAAGGACGCGTAAGCCGCCATCGTGTTTCCGGCGGAGCCGCCGGAGGCCTGCGTTGCCGGACCCATCGCGCCGTAAAGGTCGAGTGCGCGTTCGGCGTCGATCAGATTCATCGCGCCGCGGTTCATGCCCTTGGCGGACTGGGCGGCGATAAATTCCTCCGTCGAGGGGGCGAGAACGTCCACAAGGGCGTTGCCGATGGTTACGAGGCCGAGCGGGGAGCGGTGGCTGGTCATGCGGGGAGAACTCTTTCCTTTGAAATTTTGTATGTGTAAGGGTATCTCTATAGAAACACGAACCGAGGAAGGCAAGCCCGATGGCCGCCAAAAAGCAGAAATCCAGCGCGAAATCGCCCAAGAAAGCGGCAGGCAAGCCTGTCTCCGGCGTGCCTGCGGTCAAGGAAGTATCCCTGAAAGAGCGGGCGGTGAGCGCGGCGCTTTCCCTTTCGGCGACGCTGGGATGGGACCTGATCACCATGACCGACATCGCGGACGAGACGGGCGCAAGCCTTGCGGAGCTGTCGGACCTTTTCGACGACAAGGGCGATATCCTTACCGCCTACGGCCGCATGATCGACCGCGAGATGCTGAAGGCGGCGGGAACGCCGGACAATTCGGTATCGGAGCGCGACCGTCTGTTCGATATCATCATGACGCGGTTCGATGTGGTCAACCGCGACCGCGCGGCTGTTGTTTCCATCCTCCATTCCTTCCGCGCAGATCCGAAGCAGGCGGTGATCAGCCTGCCGCATCTGGGGCGGTCGATGGCGTGGGTTCTGGAGGCCGCGGGGATCGAGGCAAACGGCTTCAAGGGCGCGGCGCGTCTGGCCGGCCTGACGGCGGTTTATGTCGCGGTAACGCGTGAATGGCTCTCCGATGACAGTGCGGATATGGCGAAGACCATGGCGGCGCTGGACAAGAACCTCGAGCGCGCGGAACGGGCGGCGAATTTCCTGTCGTTGTAGCTTGTGCGGCGCAATATAATAATATTGCGTTGTTTTTTCCGCTAATATTTCCCGCTTGCAGTAAATCCCGAAAGATTGTTACAGATTCCCATAATTAATAATAATGGGGTGTGAGTTATGGCGTACGCGCTTGATGAGAAATACGAAGTAGAAACAGACGTAAAACCTGCAAGAGCCTTCAATGCGGCGGTCGAACATTACGATTTGATGCGTGAAATCGTAAAGCAAATCGCACTTGGAAACGATACCGCGGCCGGTCCGCGCGGCGGGGTTGGACGTTATTCCCTTGCTGTAAAAGATGGCGAGACGACCTTGATGTTCTCCAGCGAGACAACGATCCGTCCTGTTGCATCCATTACTCAAAACGGCGTGTCGCACGTGCCGCCGCTTCACAACATACCGGCCGAACACCATCAGGCATGCATGGATGATTTGAAGAGCGAATTGATCCGCGTGCGCAACGCGCTGGTCTTCAAGCCCGCATAAAATTATAAACGTGATTTTCCGCATAAAGCGATGACAGGACGGAAACGAGGTTTTCGATGTCCTGCAGGCTGTGTGCGGCGGTTGCGGTCAGGCGCATACGCTCTGTTCCGCGCGGTACGGTGGGATAATTGATTGGCTGAACGTATATATCGTGTTTCGCCAATAAAATATCCGTGATCATTTTGCAGCAGACGGCGTCGCCGACGACGAGCGGGACGATATGGCTCTCACCCTGCATATAGGGAAGACCGTTTTTGTCCAGCAATCCCTTTAACGTTGCCGCGTTGCGGTGTGCGCGCATCCGTTCGATTTCGGAAGTCTTCAGATACTCCACGCTGGCTAGCGCGCCCGCGAGTATTACAGGCGGCAGGGATGTCGTGAAAATAAAGCCGGGCGCGTAGGAGCGGATGGCGTCGATGGTTGCCGCGCGTCCCGTGATAAACCCGCCCATCAGGCCGTAGGCCTTGCCGAACGTGCCCTCGATCATATCGACGCGGTCCAGAAGGCCGCGCTGCTGCGCGACGCCGCCGCCGCGCGGACCATACAGGCCGACGGCATGAACCTCGTCCAGATAGGTCATCGCGCCGTATTTGTCCGCAAGGTCGCAGATTTGTTCGATGGGCGCGATATCGCCATCCATCGAATAGACGGATTCAAAGGCGATGATTTTCGGGCGCGAGGCATCGGCGCCTTTCAGCAGGGATTCCAGATGTTCCACATCATTGTGCCTGAAGACCGCTTTCTCCGCGCCGCCGGACCTCATGCCGTGGATCATGGAGGCGTGGTTTTTCTCATCGGAAAAGATAATGGGATTATCGAGCAGTTTTAAAAGCGTGCTGATCGCGCCTTCGTTGGCGGTGTAGCCGGAAGAAAATGTGAGCGCGGCTTCTTTGCCATGAAGATCGGCA
>QFNK01000124.1 GCA_003240795.1 Micavibrio aeruginosavorus
GCGTTTGCGGCGACTGGCCGTTTTTGGCAGGAAGGGGCGCGAATGTAATCTTCTTCTGTTCCGCGATAATGGCGGATGTTTCGTTGAAAAAAGTTGCCTTCTTTGCCTGTGATTTCAGGTGCGGATAACGCTCCGCAATTATCTTGAGGTCATTGTTCGCGGATGCGCCGTTAAAGGCGGCCTGTTGCGGCGTTTCCGGTTTACCGGCCGTCTTCGGCTGAAAAATTTTCGCGAGCGCCTGGCTGGTCAGGTCGATGCGGGCGTTGATTTCACTCAAGGCGTCGAAGAAAGCCTCTGCATCCTCCTGGAGGGTTTCATCCTCCTTGGGCGCCTGGACAGGTGCGGCTCCGGCCATTTCAATGGACGGCATGGCGTTGGCGGGCTCCGCTACAGCCTGTGGCTCTTCTGGCGCAATTTCAAGAGACGGAAAGATTTCCGTCTGTGCCTTGTCCAGTGCGTCTGCCGCCTGCTCGTTCCCTGTCTTTTTTGCCATTTTCGTCACCTCTTACCGCCTCTTTATGAATACCAAAATGCCGCCCCCGCTCGCAAATTATGGCACTTTTCTTAAGGCTTGGTTTGTATTTGCACAAATATCGTCTTTTAATATGTAAATATTAATAGCTTATTAATTATGATTATGTCAATAAATAAACCATAAAAGTGCTGATTTAATGGCACAAAAAAATCCCCCCCCTTTCGGGGAGGACTCTTTGAAATGGAATGACAATGTAATTTTATATCAATACTTTACGGTTCTTTTTCCCTGCTCCTCGCCAGCTTTTCCTGTGCCTCGCGCGTCACTTGCGCGCTAATCACGGCGGACATTGCGTCCCCTATCTTATGCATGCCTTCGATAAAATCGTTCATGAAGGACTCCTTTTCAACAATTCCAGAATACATCCAAATTTATGAAAATTAAATTAATGCGGAGCACAAATTATCAAACACGCATACAAAAAGCCCCGCCTTACAGCGGGGCTTTTCAGAATTGCTGCCGAATTATTCGGCCGTCGCGTTTCCTTCGATGATGCCTGCGGCGTCCCCGTCTGCGACACCTTCTCCGCCTTCATCGCCGTCTTCATCGATCAGCCATGCAACAGATACGACATTCTCGCCTTCGGCAACCTTGAACAAGGTCACACCCTGTGCGGAACGGCCCGTAAAGCGCACGCCGTCGATCGGCATGCGGATCATTTGTCCCATGTTGGAGATCAGCATGACCTGATGGCTGTCGGTCACGGGGAACGTCGCCACAACCTCGCCGCCGTTTTTCTTGGTCAGCGTCATGTTGGTGATCCCCTGACCGCCGCGTCCCGTCAGGCGGTATTCATACGCGGAGGTACGCTTGCCGAAGCCGCCGTTCGTCGCGGTGAGCAGGAACTGCTCATTCTCCTGCAATTCCTTGATACGTTCGGCGGACAGCGAGATATCGGCGCTGACGTCATCGTTCTCCATGCCTTCCTCGTCCGCGCCGCGAAGCTTGGACGCGATCTTGAGATACGCTGCGCGTTCTTCCGGCGTGACGTCGACATGTTTGAGGACGGACATCGAAATGACTTCATCGCCCGGTGCCAGTTTAATACCGCGCACACCCGTGGACGTACGGCCCGCGAACACGCGGATGTCGTCAACGGAGAAGCGGATCGCCTTGCCCTTTGCCGTGGCCAGCATGATGTCTTCATCGTCCATGCAGATTTTGACGGAGACGAGTTTCTCGCCCTCTTCCAGCTTCATTGCGATCAGCCCGTTGGAGCGGATGCTCTGGAAGTCCTTCAGCTTGTTCCGGCGTACCGTTCCGTGCGACGTCGCGAACAGGACGTCGAGATTTTCCCACGCCTCCTCGCTTTCCGGCACGCGCAGGTAAACGGAGACATTCTCCCCGTCCTGAAGCGGCATAAGGTTGACAAGCGCCTTGCCGCGGCTCTGCGCCGTGGCCAATGGGAGTTGCCATACCTTGATCTTGTGCGCGATCCCGCGGCTGGTGAAGAAGATGATCGGCGTATGCGTGCTCGCCACGAACATATCGGAGACGAAATCCTCGTCCTTCAACGCCGTACCGGATTTGCCCTTCCCGCCGCGGCGCTGCGCGCGGTAGGTGTCGAGCGGCACGCGCTTGACGTAGCCGCCATGCGTGATCGTGACAACCATGTCCTCGCGCTGGATCAGGTCTTCGATATCCATTTCAAATTCGGATTCGATCAGTTCCGTGCGGCGCGGCGTGTTGAAGCGCGTCTTAATTTCGATGAGTTCGTTGCGCAGTACTTCGAGCATCTTCTCGCGGCTTGCAAGGATGGCCAGATATTCGGCGATCGCATCCGTGATCGCTTTCAACTCGTCACCGATCTTGTCGCGCTCAAGCCCTGTCAGGCGGTGCAGACGGAGGTCGAGAATGGCTTTTGCCTGCAACTCCGACATCTGGTAGGTGCCATCTTCGTGCAGCGGGTATTCCGGATCGTCGATCAGCTGGATCAACGGTGCGACATCGGATGCCGCCCAGCGTTTCGCGAGAAGGCCTTCTTTCGCCTCCTGCGGGTTCTTCGCATTGCGGATCAGGGAGATGATGTCGTCGATATTCGCAACCGCGACCGCGAGACCGGCCAAGATGTGCGCGCGCTCACGCGCCTTGCCCAGTTCATAAATCGTGCGGCGCGTGATGACTTCCTCGCGGAATTTCACGAAGGCCTGAATGAAGTCTTTCAGGACAAGAATTTTCGGGCGGCCGTGGTCCAGCGCCACAAGGTTGCATCCGAACGATGTCTGAAGCGCCGTTGCCTTGAACAGCTGTTTCAACACGACATCGGCAATCGCACCTTTCTTCAATTCGATTACGATGCGCACGCCTTCGCGGTCGGACTCGTCACGAATTTCCGCGATGTCCTCGACAATCTTTTCACGGGCGACTTCGCCGAGGCGCTGCAACAGGTTTCCTTTGTTTACCTGGTACGGCACTTCGTGAACGATGATCGCCTCACGGTCGCGTCCGACGTCCTCGAACGACGTCTTCGCACGCATGACGACGGAGCCGTTGCCCGTGTGATAGGCGCTTCGGATACCGGAGCGGCCGAGAATCTGTCCGCCGGTCGGAAAGTCGGGCCCCGGAATGATGACGTTCAGCTCTTCAATCGAAATGTCCGGATTGTCGACATAGGCAAGGCATCCGTCGACCACTTCACCGAGATTGTGCGGCGGGATGTTCGTCGCCATACCGACGGCGATACCGCCCGCGCCGTTGACGAGCAGGTTCGGAATGCGCGCCGGCAGCACTTCCGGCTCCATCAGGCTTTCGTCGTAGTTGGCGTGGAAGTTGACCGTGTCCTTGTCGATGTCTTCGAGCAACATTTCCGCCGCTTTGTTCAGACGGGATTCCGTGTAACGCATGGCGGCAGGCATATCGCCGTCCATGGAGCCGAAGTTTCCCTGCCCGTCGATCAGCGGCAGACGTAGGGAGAAGTCCTGTGCCATACGAACCATCGCGAAGTAAATCGCGCTGTCGCCGTGCGGGTGGTATTTACCCATGACATCCCCGACGATACGCGCCGATTTACGGTACGGCTTGTCGGAGGTATAACCGCCTTCGCGCATCGCGTAGAAAATGCGGCGGTGAACCGGTTTCAAACCGTCGCGGAGGTCGGGAAGCGCACGGCTGACGATCACGCTCATCGCGTAATCTAGGTAGGATTGCTTCATCTCGTCTTCGATGGTGACGACGGAATTCGAAGGTTCTTTTATGGCCGTTTCGGACATGGAATTTTACACCAGTTTCAATGGATAGGTTAATTAGCATTTTTTGTAGCAAAATCAGGGGCGCGGCACAAGGAAATGCAGGCGTTTTGCCCACATTTAAAGCGATAAAAAACGGAATAAAATCACACCCGAAAAGGTAGTGTTTTCAGGAAATCAGCCGCGGTTTCGGCATATGCGCCTCACCCGTCCTGAATATGTAAGCCTGCCAGACATTTTGGAGCTTTTTGAGCGCGGCCTCGCGCGGCGTATTGGGCGCGTTTTTCACGTATGTGCCCGCGGCCCCTTCCTGGGCGTAGAAATAATCATCCGCCACCAGACCGAACGAATACTGCACCTCGGCATAAGATACGCTGAAAATCTTTGCGTTGGGCGACCCCATCATCATGTCCAGCAGGCGGCCGTGCGGAAGGTCTTTATCGGCCCTGTTCAGAATGACGTCCAGACGGTTTCCCTTGAAAAAAAGAAAAGACGCCATGTCTTTCACCGTTTCGGGAACATCCAGAACATCGGGCGTTGTTGCGCTTAAAAACAGGCGTACATGTTTTTGCGGCGGCCAAGCCGTGTGATCATAACTGCAGGCGCGGCTTAAAAAATCGGAAATGTTCAGGTCTTCGGAGGGCGCGTCCGCAAGCTTTTGCGGCTCAGACGATATCCGGTCTTTTCCCCGCCACCATTGCCTCAGCATGCTGCCCTGCTATTGCCCGCCGGTGCGCAGGGCCATCATCGCCTTGTCCATCATGCGCATCAGCACGGGACGAAGGGCACCTTCATAGTCCGCCGTTTTGGCGGAGATGGAGCGTCCGGTTTCGGAGCCGTAGAAATCGATCATCGCCTGCAATTCGGCGGCCGTAAACGTGTCCGCCATGGCGCGGATGGATTCCTCCTCCACTTCCTTGAACTGGATCGCCTTGCGCATTTCGGCTTTCACTTCGGCGCGGCGCTCTTCCGGGAAACTTTCGGAGACGGATTCAAGGGCGCTTTCGATGCGGGTGCGCACGGGCCAGATTTCATGCATTTTCTGCGCGAGCTCCAGACGCGTTTTCTGGTCGCCCTGATCCTGTGCGGACGCGGGAGAGGCAATCACAAGAACGGCGAGAAAAGCTGTGAGGATAAAGCGCATCATGATCCCAGTTTAAAAGAAAAAAGGCCGGAAGCGCAAATACGCCGCCGGCCTGCTTGGAGAATTCTAGAACGGTATTTCGTTTTCCAGCTCGTCGATCGGCGCGCGGGATTGCGAGGAAGAACGGGATGGCGAGGACGATCCGCCGCCAAAGCCTGCAGAGCCGTAATCATCCTGACCTTGCGATGCAAAACCGCCGGCGGAGGAGCCTTTGGAATCAAGCATCGTGATCTCGCCGCGGAACGCCTTCAGGACGATTTCGGTCGTGTAGACTTTCTGGCCGTCCTTGTTTTCGTAGGAGCGCGTTTCCAGTTGCCCTTCGACGTAAAGCTTAGCGCCTTTCTTGATGTAGTTTTCGACTACATTCACAAGGTTCTGGTTAAACACCACGACGCGGTGCCACTCGGTCTTTTCCTTGCGCTCGCCGGAATTCTTGTCTTTCCATGTTTCGGACGTGGCGATGGACAGGTTCGCGACGCGGTCGCCCGACTGCATCGTTTTGATTTCAGGGTCATTGCCCACATTACCGACAAGGATGACTTTATTGATGGAACCAGCCACGAGAATACCCCTTTGATGTGAATTGAATGAGGCCACTATAAAGAAACAGGGCCGCCCGTCAACTGGCGGCCCTGCTGCAAAAGATCTTATCCCTTGAAAAGATCAGGCGTTGATGCCGCCATCTACCCGCAAGGTTTCGCCTGTTATGTAACCGGCTTCTTCTCCGGCGAGGAATGACACCGCCGCTGCTATATCCGCTGTTTTTCCGTAGCGCTTCAACGGAGTGATCGATGTCATGTATTGTGACTGGTCGCCGCCGTCATTGGGGTTCATATCGGTGTCGATCGGACCAGGTAGAACCGCGTTCACCGTGATGCCGCGCGGGGCGTAATCATGCGCCCACGAACGTGTCAGGCCGTTGACAGCGAATTTGCTCATATTATAAGCAGTCAATCCCGCCATAATTGCGCGTTCGCCGAGGCCGCTGGAGATATTGATGACCCGCCCGCCCTCTTTCATATGCTTGACCGCCGCCAGTGTTCCGCTAACCACCGACAGTACGTTTACGTTTACAGTTTTCGCATAGGCCGCCAGTTCTTCGCCGCCTTCAAAAATGCCCGCATTGTTGACCAGAATATCAATTCCGCCAAATTCCTTGG
>QFNK01000125.1 GCA_003240795.1 Micavibrio aeruginosavorus
CGATCGTGCCTTCGTCCATATACTGGCGCACTTTCTTTCCGCCGAGGCGGTCGCCCAGCGCGTCGTAAAGTGGGCGCAGGTACGGTGCCATCTTTTCATGCATGTCGCCGGGCAGGTAGCCGAGCGATTCTCCTGCCTCCATCGCGGGCCGCGACAGGATGATCTTTTCAACCTTGCCCGCCTCCAGTGCCTCGACGGCGGCGGAGATCGCAAGATACGTCTTGCCTGTTCCGGCAGGGCCGATGGCAAGTGTGAGGTTGTAATCCTTGATCGCCTCCATCAGACCGCGCTGTCCATCGGAGCGCGGGCGGATGGTTTTCACATAGCTCTTGTCCCGCGCCTGGTCTATTTCCGTGTCCAGGGGGTGCCAGCCTTTATCGTCGAATGCCGGATGAACGACATTTCCCTTTTTGTGCATGCGGCCATTGTCCTTGAAGCTCTTTGTAGGTTTTTTAGACATGGGCGGTCCTTCCTGTTGGGGTGGGGGTAAAGGCGGGAAAAGGGCACAAAAAAGCCGCTCGGCAGAACGGCCAGCGGCTGGTGTGATTGGATGCGGAATTTTCTCGCTCCATCCGGCATGTCCGGCAGGAGAAATCCATCGTAAAGAATGTATGTGTCTTTGTATCTTATCAAGGAGAACCCTTGTGTGAGGAGACGAAACGACCTTGCGCTGATTCTATCAAAGAATGCGGATTCTGGCCAAGGAAATCGGATGGATTTATATTTATCCCCATCTGTGAAAATTATTGAACCTATTTACGTGTCGTTCGTTATTTTTGAGAAGTTCGAAAAACATGAAAGGGGATCTCTATGAAAAATCTTATGCTGTTGGCCCTGTGTCTGGCCGTACCGGTCGGCCTCGCGGTTGCCGCGAACAAGGTTAAGGCGTCAGCCGCCAATTCATCATCGACGCAAGGCGCGTTCGCCCTGCCTGCGCTGCCATACACTGTCGATGCCCTCGAAGGCGCGATTGACGAGGAGACTATGCAGATCCACCACGGCAAGCATCATCAGGCCTATGTCGACAACCTGAACAAGGAAATCGAGAAGACCGCCGCCCTGAAAGGCAAGACGCTGGAACAGATCATGATGACGGTTTCCAAATATCCCGCCGCTGTCCGCAACAATGCCGGCGGCCACTGGAACCATTCCTTTTTCTGGACGATCATGACGCCGGAAACAACGCAGCCTTCGCCTCAGTTGGCCGCTGCCATCGATTCTTCTTTCGGTTCGATGGAGGAATTCAAAAAGAAATTTGAAGAGGCGGGCACAAAGCAATTCGGCTCGGGCTGGGCATGGCTGATCGTCGGCAAGGACGGCAAGCTGCAGGTTACCTCCACGCCAAATCAGGACAACCCCCTGATGGATGATGCAAAGGTAAAAGGCACTCCTGTCCTTGGCAACGATGTCTGGGAGCATGCCTACTACCTGCGCTATCAGAACAAGCGCGCCGATTACCTCAAGGCATGGTGGAACGTCGTCAACTGGAACCGCGTTTCCGAACTCTACGCGCAGGCCAGCACAAAATAAACGCACAGGATCGAATAAAAAAGCCCGCTATGTAGCGGGCTTTTTCTTTATGCGGCTTTCGCCGTATTTTCCGCGTTCTTGACGTTTTTCTGGATCAGCCACCACGCCGCTTTGGATGCAAGCTTACCGCCCATGCCTTTCGGGTCGAAGCCGCAGGCCTTGAACACCATGGCGACTGCGCGGTCAACCTGCGGTGCCTGATAATAGGAATAGGCGCGCTTCATATATTCGCGGTTCCATTTCTTGCGGTCATACTGCTCGTTGTCATTCGCGTTCGCGGCGAAAAACGCATAGGAAAGCTCATCGTCCTCGGACTCCGCAATACGGCCGAGCGCGATTTTCAAACGCTTCGCGCGTCCCATTTTCTCGATCTTCAGGTAGCGGTTCAGCGTGTCGTAGAACAGCTTGTAATGACGGAACTCGTCGCCCGCAATCTTCGCGCAGATCTCTTTCAGGACAGGCTCGTCTGTGCTGGTGCCGATGGCGGTGTAATAGGAAGACGTGCCCGTTTCTACCATGCACCGCGCGATCATCTCGCCGGCGCGGCTGCCGCGGATGGATTCTTCATTGTTGAGGTGCTCGATCTTGTATCCCTCGCGGAATTTCGCCATCGCTTCTTCAAGCTTCCATGTCGGATCGACAAGCTCCGCCCATTTGCCAAGACTCTGGCCGTGCTGCACTTCTTCGGTGGCCCAGCAGCGCGACATTTCCTGGAATTGCGGATCGTCCGCGAACACCTTTTCAAGATAAGAGGAGTAGGCGACGGCGTTGTATTCGACCAGCGCGGCGGCCTTGACCACCATGATAAGGTCGGGCGTGATTTTCGAACGGTCGATCTTGGAATAGTCGATCTCGTTCATGTCCCAGTGTGGCAATCCCATGGGGGCCTCCTTCTTCTCTTTTTTAATGGCTATTTACCATCATTATCACCCCGCTGAAACACTGGCAAGAAGCCTGTTTTTTCAGGTAAAACAGAAGTTTATAAAATAAGTATTGCATCAGTGGAAAATAATGCTAGATACTCGAATTAACGCACGTGTCTATGGCCCTTCCCTCAAAAGAAGTTATGGTTATGCAACGACGGAAAACTAGCTGTTAACCGGAGCGGTAGCTCCCTTTAATTTTGGGTTTTAACGTTGATGAACCACAACCTTGAAGGCGAGGCGCTGACCTCGTCGCAATTCACATCCACAAAAATCGACAACCTTGATGCATTCGTCATGCAGGAACAGCCGCGCTATCCCGTGTCTGTGCTGAAGAACGATGTCCTCAAGGAAAAGGCGGAAGAATTTACCGGCCTTTTCCCGGGGCGCATCCTTTATGCGGTCAAATGCAATCCCGATGAACGCGTGCTTCGCGCCCTTATCGCAGGCGGCGTCGACAGTTTTGACTGCGCCTCCATCGGCGAGATAGAGCTGGTCCGCGGCATAAAACCGGACGCGACCATCTATTTCATGCACCCGATAAAGGCGCGTGAATCCATTCGCGAGGCATACTTCGATCACGGCATCCGCGCATTCGTTCTGGATTCCGTGGACGAGCTGAAAAAGATTCTCGAGGAAACGCAAAACGCGTCTGACCTGACGCTGTTCGTCCGTATGGCCGTGCCGAAGCAGAAAGTCGCAACCGACTTCTCCGCAAAATTCGGTGCGCCGCCTGTGCTGGCGACCGAACTTCTGGCGATGGCGCGCAAATCCTGCGCGCATCTGGGACTGTCGTTCCATGTTGGAACGCACTGCCTGGATACAGGTGCCTATTCAAACGCTGTAAAAGTCGCGGCGGGCGTAATCAAGGCAAGCGGCGTGAATGTCGAGGCGCTCGACGTCGGCGGCGGTTTCCCGGCCGATCTGGACCCTGCAAACCCTCCGCCTCCGCTTTCGCAGTTTATCTCTGCGGTAACGGATGCTCTGAAATCGGAAAACATGGAAGGGATCGAACTTCTGTGTGAACCGGGCCGCGGCATGGTTGCCTCAGGCGGCCAGCTGGTCGTCCGTGTGGAAGCGCGCAGGGGCGATCTTCTCTACATCAACGACGGTGCTTATGGCGGTATCTTCGAAGGCGGCCCTGCGGTCGATCTTCCCTATCCGTCGCGCATGATCCGTGCAAAAGGTCCGGCCGCGTCCGCGTTGATGGTTCCGTTCCGCTTCGCCGGTCCGACCTGCGACTCCGTGGACATGCTGAAAGGCCCGTTCCCGCTGCCCGAAGACATCCGTGAAGGCGACTTCATCGTGCTGGATCAACTCGGCGCCTATGGGGAGGTTTCCCGCACCCCGTTCAACGGCTTCGACAAGGTCATCCGCGTCGAACTGGACGAGAGCGCGGCAAAGGCGAAAATCGGCAAAGCAGCCTAAAAGGCTTTCAACGTCGCAAAAAAAACCGATAAATCATTTTATAACCCGCCGCTCTGGCGGGTTATTCTGTTCTGAAAGTCCCACGTAGCGTCGCTTAAAGGAACAGACTATGCTTTGGCTTTATCAATTGTAAAGGAGGTATAAATGAAAGCAGTAAAAGTCGTAGTCGTAGAAGAAATATGGATTGCTCGCATTATTAGAAAAACAGGGAACGCGCTGCATTATATATCAACTATTCCTGAAAATCTAAGCGGCGAAGAATGTCGTTTGGCGAAATTTTGCCCGCTTACAGGACAATTATCCTTTAACTTCTAATTTCATGTCCGAGCGCAGCACGTCTTCACTCTCCGCCCATTTTTGGATATAGGCGGGCACGGCGGGGCTCGGCAGGGTGTAATCGATGGCTTTCAAAATGTCCGCCGTCGGTATCGTCCCGCGCGTCTTCTTGTCAAAGAAGCTGCCTTTGACCAGCGCGATGGCGGCAACCGCACCGTCTTTCTTGCCGCCGTTGATGATGAAGCGGTGCTCCATATACACCCACTTGTCGTCCCAGCAAAGGATGCGGGTCAGAAGGCTGTATTTCTGAAAGGGGAGAAGGGGCAGGCGGTACCGTATGCTGGCGCTGGACAGCACCGGAATATACCCGTTCCTGATGACATATCCCGCAAGGCCGAGGCGCAGCACGAAATCCATCCGCCCGATATCCATGATGGTCAGATACCGCCCGTTGTTCATATGCCCGTTGAGATCCAGATCATTCGGCAAAACGCAGAAATTCAGCCGCGCCTCGCCCAGCGCATCCTCCACCCGCGGTTTGAAAAAGGATGCGATGAACATATACAAGAGGCGGAAATAAAGGTTCATGCCCGTCAGCGTAGCAAAAAACCCGCCTTCGTTGAAGGCGGGTTTTGGCGTTGTATGAAAGGGCGTTGTTTAACGGCTGGCCTTCATCGTTCCGACCAGTTTGACATTGGCCTTGTTCAGGACGGATTTGGAAATCGCGGCATATTTGCCTGCATCTGCCTTCACCGCATATTCGCGGCTGATCGACGTTCCGCCGCCCAGAACCGCACTGAAGGCATTCGCGGCATAGCCGAGCGCATTCTCGCCGTCCGTTGTCATCTCGCTGACCGTGGCGAATTCCTCCGTGGAAAAGACAGGCTGGCCCAGAGTGACGGAGCCGATATTGTTGGAAAACGTGCCCGCCTGCCCGCCATAAATGGTGACGCGTCCGCCCGGAACGACGGAGATGCCTTGCCCGACATTGACGGCCGCCGTGCTTCTGAAGCTTCCGCCGTACCCGTCGGCATTCGCGAAGTTGACGATGTATTCCACATCGAGAACGGGAACGCCCGTTTTTTCGCCAAGCGTACCGAACGCCACCAACGGACTGGAGAAGGCAAACCCCTTCCCATGGAGCGGCATGCCCGTCGGCGCGAAGAAGGTGATGTCGGCTTTCGGCACAAGGACGGAATCCGCATCCCGCTGCGGGCTGGTTTCGACCGAGGCCTTTTTATACTCCGATGTGCTCACGATAGTGGAGCGGTCGACAACGTTGTATCCGTTCGCTTTCAGCAAAGATGTGAAATCGGCATAGGCGGCGTCCGTGATCTGCTGCATTGTGGAATCCGATACGCCCTCCAGATTGGTTTTTGCAGATGCGCGCCCGGCCATGCCGCCCATCAGGCCGCCGCCCGCTGTCTGGCTGGCTTTATTATAAGTCACAAAACCCACCTTGAAAGATCCGATAACGACGTCCTTTTTGCCCGCGAACGCCTTGGCTGTATCGATCTTGATGTCATCGCTTTTCATACCGAGAAAACCCGTTGCTGCCTCGGGTGCCATCGTCCCGCCCGAGGAGGTGACGCAGCCGGCAAGCAGGAGTGCCATGGCTATGATGATAAATTTATGCATAAAAATCCCCTTTTTGTATATGTGTTCAAAAACACTACAAAAAAAGGAAAGATTTGCAACTCCTGATAGTAAGACCATACGGAGTTATCACCCGCGCTTTGAAATTGTTGTCTCTTTTTACGCGACTGGTGTAGAGGTATCAAAAGTCAAAAATCCAAAAGGGTCATTCATGAGCTTCCTTTCAAAACTGCTTCCCAGCGAAGACAAATTCTATGTCCTGATG
>QFNK01000126.1 GCA_003240795.1 Micavibrio aeruginosavorus
GTTACGGTCTCAACATCGGACGATCTGCTGGCCGAAGGAACAGAGACGTTTACGGTCCTGATCGATAACATGACCAATACCAGCACGGTCAGCGCAACGTCGAACGGCCAGATCGTGGACAACGAGCTGTATCTGGATTTCATCGCTCCCTCCGGAACAATTGCCGAAAACGGCGGAACGTACAATGCCACGATTAAGCTGAACCAGATTCATACGCATGATGTGGTTGTTACATACTCTACCGTTTCGGGAACGGCCGGATCTTCCGACTACACGGTGGTTACAAACCAAACTGTCACCATTCTAGCCGGTCAGACAACCGTATTTCTTCCTATAGCGATCACCGATGATTTTGCTGTGGAACCGTCCGAGACGTTCCAAATTCAGATCAATTCCGTCGTTGATGTAACGACGAGTTTGCCTGTTACTTACAATAACAATCCGCATACGGTTACTATCACGGACAATGATCTTGATCTGTCACTTTCCCTGGCATCTCCGAACACGGTAGTGTCCGAAAACGCGGGTACGGCTGTCTTTACGATCAGCCTCAACAACGCGCACAGTAAAAACATTGTCCTTACGTATAATACATCGAACGGTACGGCCACCGCCGGAAGCGATTATACAGGAACAGGCGGGAACCAGACCGTTATCATTCCCGCTGGGCAGACGTCCGTTACGATCTCAATTCCTATTACGAACGACACGCTTTACGAAGGGGCAAGCGAAACATTCAACGTAAACCTGGTAAGCGCTGCGGACGTTGACGGGTATCCGGTACAGATCAGTGGCGCAACGCTGCATCAGGTCATCATCCAGGATGACGATGTCGCCCCGGTTCTCAGCCTTAATACTGCGCCGTCGCCTGAAAATGTCGACTACACATTTGAAATAGAACTGAACGCCCCTGCATCCCACAACGTAACGGGGACATGGACATTCCTGCCCGGAACCGCGACAGCAGCGGATTTCAACAACGGCGCAGCCATGCCTTCCGGTACCTTTACGATATTGGCAGGCAGCACAAGCGTCATCATTTCCGTGCCCGTAACGGATGACGCCATCGCCGAGGGATATGAAGACTTTACCATCAGGCTTGATAATATAACCGGCGCCAATGCAACGCCGGTTATAGGAACGGGTCAGATCGTGGATGACGAGCTCGCCGTCGGGTTTACCGAGACATCGGCAACGGTTGTAGAAGGGGCATCGCACACGGCAGTTATTGAACTGTCCTATGCGACGCTGGAAGACGTTGTTGTAACATATGAGATTGTAGGCATTGACGCCACGGGCGGAAGCGATTTCATCGCGGCAACGGGTACGGTAACAATCGCCGCCGGACAAACGACGGCAACCATTCTTGCGCAGACATTGCAGGATACGCTCAATGAATCAAACGAACAATTCAAGATACGCCTGACAGGTGTGTCGACCACAGGCCCAGTTACGCCGACAATTCCTGTTCCGGTGAGTGAGAAGATTATCACAATCGACGATGATGAGCTTGACCCGGCAATCTCCATGACCGTTCCAGGTTTTGTCAATGAAAACGGCGGTGCGCAAATCGTCTCTGTCGAACGCAGCACGAATTCTGGCGTAACGAATAGCGTAAACGTGCGGTTTGACGGGGCGGGGTTCACGGTCACGTATAACGGTGTGACGTATAACCCGGGACAGATGTTCACAGTTGCGTTCTCGGGTTTCCTGAACTCCCAGAATATAACCTTTACGCCGATCAACAATGGTACGTTCAACGGGGACAGCACTGTCACGGTGACATTGTCCGATCCTGTCAATGCGCGCCTGCCTTCGACGACATATTCCTTCTCGCTTCTTGATGATGAGGCTTCGACGACGGAGGAATATGGATACGGATATCCGGGCCCGATTATTGACGGAAATGTACATGGTGCGCTGGTCGGTGATGATGGACGAAACGTATTGTCGATCGGCGAAACTGTTATCGCCTCCATCATCCGCAACGTCACCGTGGATCCGAAATCCGGCATCGATCAGGTGCGGATGCAGACGCAGACGGGCGTGCATCATATCTTGGACAACGAAGTGCTCGCAGGCGCAGACGGCCGCGCGATCATCGAACTGACCACCGGTGCGGCAGGAAACTCCATCGTCTCCGGCAACATCATACATGCAAGCGCGAAAGGAGATGATATCGTCGCACTGCGTACGCTCGGCGGCGCCGTGGGTGCCGTATCCAGCAACAAAATTTATCTCGCGGAAGGAACATTCGCGGGCCCTGACGGTGCAAACGACCTGACGCTTACAACACTGAACGCGAGTGCAGGCTCTGTCGTAACGCAGAATTCCGTCGGCGTGATCGGCAACAACATCGTCGCGGGCGGCGACGGGGACGATATAGTAACGGTTCGCACTGCCGGTAACAATGCCGGGACATGGTCGGGGCAGGTTTCCGCTTTGGCAACAGGATCCATTAACGCTGTGTCAGCCGCTATGTTGAAAGACGGCGGATATGCCGTTGCGTATCAAAGCAGCTCATCCGCATATTATATGATCATGAATATGGACGGCAGCACGCGTGTGACGAGCACGACATTAAATGGCTCTGGATATGCGCCAGAAATCGCGGTGCTGGAAAACGGGAATATCGTATTTGCTTATCATAACAATACGTCCGGTCAGGACATACGAATAAAAATTGTTGCACCGGACGGAACGACTGTTTTAGCCGACACAGCAATTGTAACTTCCGGAACAACGCTCTACCCGCAGATCGCCTCGGTCAAAGACGGCGGGTTCGTTGTAACATGGTATGATGGTTCATCAATTGCAACGATAACCCGCTATAACGCCTCCGGCACTCAGACTTATACTGAAAACATCAATCAGACAGGAAGTGAACTTGCTCCTGCGATTGCCGCTTTGCAAAATGGCGGCTACGTCGTCACATGGATGAACAATGCTACGGGAAATCATGATGTCTACTTCCAGCGATATAACGCTGATAACAGCAAGGCAGGCGGTATTGTCGCGGTAAGCAACGGCGGCCAAAGCGACTCATCTCCGCAGATAAAAACTTTGCAGGATGGTGGATTTGTTATTGCTTGGTATAACCCTAATACGCAGGACGGTAATCACGCCATAACAGCCAGCATATATAACGCGGATGGCACGTTGCGTACCGGAAACGTACTGGTTACGCGCACAACAGGATTAACGGAAAACTTAGCCGAGATCGTTCCTCTGTCCGATGGCGGTTTCATTGTGACCTATTACAGGGCGAACTTTAATATCAGCGGGCAGTCGAGCGCACAGGACACTTACATGGCGCGCTTCGACAAAGACGGGCATATGGTAGGGGACGAGGTTCGACTAAGCACATACGGCGCCAGCAGCAATGACCAATACGCCAATATCATTGAAATGCGCGACGGAAATCTGATGGTGGTGTATTCTGATGCAGGTGTAGGCGGCGTCATATCCAAAACGATTACACCCCCTGGCGCATCCATTATTCAGGGGAATGATTTCGCACTGGGCGACGGAGCGAACCGTTTGATCGTCGATGCGCAGAGCGGCACAGGCCGTACGGCGCTGAACGACGCTTATGACCAGAATAGCGGCGGATCCGGCTCTGTTATTTCAGGAAACCGCATCACTTCCGGTAGCGGTGTGGATGAAGTCCTTTTGACTGCATCATCCGGTGTGGGTGGCAACGCGATCGCAAATTCGGGCGGCGGATCTTATAACAAGATATGGACGGTCGATTCAACGTTGCCTTCATCGAACAGCGATCAGGGTATTGCAGTCGCCGGCCTCGCGGACGGACGTTTCGGGATCGTGTGGTCGGAGTCAGGCGCAACGGGTTATGATATATTCCTGCAGCTGCATGATCGGAACGGCAGCGCGATCGGCGACCAGATCGTAGTCGCGGACATAGGATCGAACCAGTTATATTATCCTTCCATAACGGGGCTGGCTGACGGCGGATATGTGGTTTCATGGCAAAACGCAAGTGTTACGAGCGGCGCAATCCAGTATGTTATTTACAATGCGAACGGCACGGTGCGTGTGGCAACGCAGACGCTTGACGCAGGCGCAAGTACAGATCAGCAAGCTGACATTACGGCATTAAGCGACGGGGGTTTTATCGTTGTATGGTCGGAAAACACGACCACAGGGAACTATCGCATCCGCGTCGCACGCTTTGACGAGGATGGGAATGCAATCGGCGATCAATCAGTATTAACGCCATCGAACGGAGGGCATGCATACGCGCCGGACGTGGTCTCCACGCCAGACGGCGGCTATGTTGTTTCATGGCGGAATAACTCTAATTACCTAGATTGGCAGCGTTTCGATGCGGCGGGCAAGGCGGTAACAGGTGTTATTGCGTCCCCAAGCGCATACTCAAATTATTATTCCCAGGTAACCGTTCTGGCGAATGGAAATGTTCTTGTTACACAAAACTATTCATCGAGTGTATCTGCAGGAAAGATGCTGCTCTACAATCAGAGTGGCCAATTGTTACAGGTTCTTAATGATCCAAGCACCTATATGTACCGTGCGCAGTCTATGCCTCTCGCTGATGGCGGCTTCATCGTTGCTTACAGAGACAGCAGCTCGTCCGTAAACCTCGCGCGATATACGGCGGACGGGGTCCTTCTGGGGTCTGTAGTGGGACTGGCCTCAAGTACACCGGCAGCGACAAATGACGATAAGGTCTTGAGTATAACGCAGGTGGGTGAAGATTCTTTCGTGGTCGCCTGGACAAACGGCACGCAATCATATGCCTCAATGTTCAAATTCAGCGATACGTTCAATGTCGGCGGTGACGCATCTGTTGTAGAAAACAACACCATCTCCACACACGGAAACGATGATTCCATTACGCTGTCTTCCAGCGGCGGAACGGGCGGCCAAGCGGCTGAATCCGGCGCTGGAACCTATGGATCGCAACTGGTGACGCAGGCGGGCGATGCGTCTGTCATTCAAAACAACACCGTTGATGCGGGTGACGGAAATGACATCGTCAATCTGTCGGCCACGGGCGGTAACTCCAACTACACGAAGATCGACGGCAAAACGGCGCAGGTGCTGGACAACACGATCATCACAGGTGATGGAAATGATCAGGTCAACATCACGGCCAGCGGCGGAAACGGCAATGCCCTTTCCAACCGCGTTGCCGGAAACATGATCGACATGGGGGCCGGCAACGACTCCCTGACATCCTTCTCCACGCATTTCTTGCGCAACAATGTTGTCCT
Source organism: Micavibrio aeruginosavorus (assembly GCA_003240795.1). Lineage (GTDB taxonomy): Bacteria > Pseudomonadota > Alphaproteobacteria > Micavibrionales > Micavibrionaceae > Micavibrio_A > Micavibrio_A aeruginosavorus_B. Next base: position 5,256 of record QFNK01000126.1, read on the forward strand.
TGGTTCCGGTGATAACTCCGCGAACATCACGGCGGAATTCTTCAACGACAACAAGATTTCATCGACGACCGGCGCGGACAGCATCTTCGTCTCCGGTGTTAGCACCGCGCACAACAACCAGATATCGCTCGGCTCGGGAAATGACAGCTTTACCCTGGCTTCTTCTACAGTGGCACTCGCGGCCGGACGAGGACAGACGATTGATAATCTGTCCAACGCACAGGCTCTAAACGTCCCGCAGACTGTGCTTCTCTCCAACGGCAATTATGTGACAACATGGTATGAGAGCGTATCCGGAAACACCAATGTCTATGCGCAGATTTTCGACAAAAACGGGCAAGCCATTGGTTCGCGCATTGCTTTGGCGACAACAGCAAGTAATGAGTTATCTCCATCTATTACTGCAATATCGGGTGGTGGATTTGTAGCATCTTATGCAGATACAACAAATCAGAATTTTTATCTTGCCAAATATAATGCATCCGGGACGCAACAGGGTTCAACCGTGCAAATACCAGATACTGGCGCCAGCACAACGAACTATGCCTATACCCCGCAACTCGCGACATTAACGAACGGCAATATCGTGGTTGCCCGTATGGAGTTTAATGGTTCTTATTATCATGTTTACAGAACCGTTTACGACTCCAATCTTAACATCGTAAACAGTTCGTATGACATTACTGCTAGCCAGATTAGTTCAAGTTATAATTCATATTTT
>QFNK01000127.1 GCA_003240795.1 Micavibrio aeruginosavorus
CACGATCCTGACTCGGCATATTCAAAAACTCAACGATGAAAACGTGGAAGATGAACTTTTGCTTGAGCAGCTAAAGTCCTCTCTAAGCGACGAAACGCCGCCAGCCACATCAAACCTGCTGAAACTCTATGAAGAGGCCGGTGTCGTCTTCCCGCAGAACGTCACACGCCGTTTTGACGAAGTTGAAACTTTTCACAAGGTCATTCTCCAAAACCGCAAGACCCACCTATCGGGCGAGATTGAGGCCGCGCAGGCTCGTATTAAGGATCGGGACGCGCAGAAGAAAGAATTGGATCGCCGCCGCGCGGAGATCATGCAAATTCTGAAATCAGGCGGTGCGCTGGAGCATTTCCTTCTATTACAGGAGGAAGCGGGTCGAGTGGAAAGTGAAGTGGCCACATTCCGCAAAAAACTTGAACTTGCGGAGCAGATTGAAAGCACGAAGGCGTCTCTGGGGGTTGACCGTGCCCAGCTTACGTTAGCTCTCCAGAATGACCACAAGGAAAGAGAAGATGCCATCAAACGCGCCGTTCTGGCTTTTGAGCAACTGTCTGAGAGCCTGTACGTCAATGAAAGGGCTGGAAACTTGATTATCTCTCCGGGCAAAAACGGCCTCGATCTAGAAATCAAGATCGACGGGGAGCGGAGCAAGGGTATCAGCAATATGCAGATATTCTGCTTTGATCTGATGCTCATGCAGATTTGCCATGAGCGGAACATGGGGCCGGGGTTTTTAGTGCATGATAGCCATCTATTTGACGGCGTTGATGAACGTCAGGTTGCCAAAGCCCTACAGATCGGTGCAGAGCACAGCGAAAAGCTAGGCTTCCAATATCTTGTTACAATGAATTCTGATGCGTTACCTAAAGAGGGCTTTGATGGTCAGTTTAATCTTCAAGAATATATTCTGCCTGTGCGCCTCACTGATGAAAACGAAATCGGTGGTTTATTCGGTGTCCGTTTCTAATATGGGACACTGGTGGGACAGTTGATGTCCAAAATTTGCAAATATTGGGGGCGATGAAAAACCGTCTTTAAAAATAACGCCCTGAAATAATTATCTTCTTGCCCTAATGAAAATCCCAAATTATCGTCAATTATGTACTGGCTAAAACTCCAAAACCGCAGGCCGCAGGTTCGAGCCCTGCTGCCCCTGCCAAGAAATCAAGGACTTAGCGATCTTCGCGAGCGATTGAAACTTCAAAGGCACACTGGCGGCACACTTCTTTATAACACGGCACAACAGCAGACTACGGGGGCAAAACGCAGCCCACCGGAGCATTACTGTGCCGTGAGTGTGCCTTTTGAATTTGATTGCTACTTATCTCATTGTTCTATATAGATATTTAGCATTAGGCCTACGGTTTAGTTGTCCGTTGCTGTGGTCTTTTGCCTTCTGTTGTAACCGTTACATCATAAGGAACAGGGCAATGGCTTCTATCCAGAAAAGGACACTCCAGAACGGCGAAACCTCCTATCGCGTCCAAGTGCGTTTGAAGGGGTTTGAGGTTCAGCAAGCAACATTCAAGCGTCGAACGGATGCCGTTAAATGGGGACAGTCCACAGAGGCTGCTTTGCTTGAAGGACGGCATTTCAAAGTTAATGAAGCTAAGAAGCATACTGTGGAGGAAATGATCGACCGCTATGTACAGAGGTTAGAACGCGACAATCCAAAACGCCTGAATGATATCGATCACCTTTTGAAATGGTGGAAGAAAGAATTGGGTTTTTGCGTCTTGGCCGATCTCAACCGATCTTTGATTTCTGCAAAGCTGGAAAAGCTATCACAAAAGAAGGCCGAACGCTGGAACCGGAAGACCGAAAGGACAGAAGTGAATTTTATCAGTCCTGCAACGGTAAATAGGTATCTTATGGCGTTCAGTCATGTTTGCACGATTGCAGTTAATGAATGGGAATGGCTTGATGACAATCCTCTCCGGAAAATTAAAAAGCTGAAAGAGCCGAGGGGAAGAGTTCGTTTTCTCAGTGATGATGAAAGATATACGTTGCTGGAGGCATGCAAGGAGGCTCCCTATCAACCAATGTATTTGATCGTTGTTCTGGCCCTTAGCACGGGGGCGCGTCGGGGTGAAATCATGAGCCTGAAATGGTCTGACATCGACATGGAACGACAGCAGATTGTCTTGCACGATACAAAAAATAAAGAACGACGAGTTATCCCTTTAAAGAGCCATGCGTATGATTTGATGAAAGCGCACAAAAAAGTTCAGCGAATTGACACTGATCTGGTTTTTCCATCTATTTCCGGCGATAAGCCTTATGAAATTAAGAAAAGCTGGGAGGGAGCGTTGAAGAAAGCTGGGATTAAAGATTTCAGATTCCATGATCTTCGACATAGCGCAGCTTCTTATCTTGCCATGAACGGCGCATCAACGTCAGAGATAGCAGCAGTCTTGGGCCATAAAACACTTCAAATGGTACAGCGATATGCGCATCTTTCCGAAGCACACACAAGCTCGGTTGTTGCCAATATGAATGAAAGGATTTTTGGCGGTGCGTGATAGAAAAGAACATGCTGAGAAAATGGCTCAAAAATTTAATGGGATATCCTTCTGAGAGCGGCCATCGGTTTTCAAAACCTAGAAAGGTTCTTTAAGGCAAATAAATCTCAACATGGGACAATTTGTCCTATTTTCATCACCGGAAAATATTTTCAAAATCCCCTGCATTTTTTAGGGGGCATAATGAGTATTCATGAAGTAGCGCTGGATTTTGACAATCCGGTCGATATTGAGGCAGCCAAGCGAAAGCTATCGCCAATCTACCGCGTTGCCGCAGAGCGCGTCGACGAGTGGAAAGAAAGAGAAGTGCATGCCTTGGAAAAAAGGAATGCAACCCAGAACCCGCTTTCATGGCTATTTTGGCAAATTCGTTATCTCTCCGCTGTTGGCAACGGTGCTGAATCCGAACGTTGCCGTGATGGATTGTATGATCCGCATTGGGGATGCCTGACGGCCAAAGACGATGCGAAAGCAAAAGCGGAATCGTATCAGACAATCATCAGGGACCATAACCGCAGAACGCACGGACTTTAATTCTTCTGCCAGCCCAATGAATAGGACAATTTGTCCAATTTTAATGTGCATCCCGCTGTTTCATTCTCCATTCTGAAAAATTTCACAATCACGTCGGGATCATGAGAGAGATTACAGATAAATTTGCAGGGTGGCTGGAGCAGCGTCCGCATCGGTTCACCATTATCAACGTCACGATGCTTGCTTTTCTTCTTTACATGATGGACAGCAACGTGATGTTTGCCCTCATCGGCGGACTGACACTGATTGTCGCCGGCCTGTATTGCGTGGCCGAGGCCGCAATGCTTACCTATAAGAATTGGAAGGACATACATCCGTTCCAGATTGCGTTGATCTGGGCGCCCGGTGCCATCGCTTTGATCCTTTCCGCAAGCGGACTGTATCTCGCCGCGCAGTATGATGCAGGAAGTGCATTCTATATCGTCGGCTGTATCATGTTCGGTTTTGAAGTCGCGATGCTCGCCATCCTTGGTGCAGAACTTCATAGCGCCGATTCCTCCCTGAAACGCTATCTGGAGGCCAAATAATGGACTTTCCTATTTTCCATCTGGACCTTCTGGGAAACCGCGCCCTGATCGCGATGATCGCCGTCCTGCACGTCCTGATCAACCATGGCCTTGCCGTAGGCATGATGCCGCTGATCGCGGCGATGGAATGGTGGGGACACAAGAAGAAAGACCCGCGTTGGGATAATCTGGCCTACAAAATCTTGTTCGTGTGTTTCATCATCACGACGACGGTCGGCGCACTTACAGGGGTTGGAATCTGGTTCTCGGCCTCGCTCATAAACCCTTATAGTATTGGAAGCTTGATCCGGGTTTTCTTTTGGGGCTGGTTTATCGAATGGCTGGTCTTCATCACCGAAGTGTGTCTGATCCTCGCCTATACCCTGACATGGAAGAAATGGACGGCGGAGGGCAAGAAGAAACAGCATATATGGCTTGGTTTTGCCCTTGGCTTCTTCTCATGGATAACGATGGCTATCATCGTTTCGATTCTTGGCTTTATGATGGATCCGGGGAACTGGCTGACACATCATTCTTTATGGAATGGATTTACAAACCCGATCTATCTGCCACAACTGGGCTTCCGCACACCGCTTGCGTTGGCAAAAGCCGGGATCATCGCCATGTTCCTTTGCCTGTTATTTGTAAAACGCGGCGATATTTTCAGACAGGAAGCATTGCGAGGCCTTGGTCTCTGGACGCTTTGTGCCGCGCCGTTCGTTCTGCTGGGCGGTTACTGGTATTACTCGGTCGTTCCGGCATCCATGCAGGAAAATCTGGGCGTGTCGCTGATGACCCTGCAATTCACACAGTGGCACGACAAACTTCTGCATATCGTGCTGGGGGTCGTTGTGACGATCTTTATCGTTGTCCAGATGGCCGTTTTCCGTCCGCAATATCTGCGCAAATGGATGCTTCTGATCCCGCTCTTCGGGATCATATGGATGACTGGGCATTTCGAGCGCGTGCGCGAATTTATCCGCAAACCTTATATTATCGGCCGTTACATGTATGCCAACGGCATGCGCGTTGAAGACTATCCGTTATTGCAGCGTGACGGCGTTCTGGCGCACATGACCTACAGCCACCCTTTGACGGATGCCGAAAAGAAAATGTCCGATGCTGAAATAAAGCCGGAAGGAAAGCCGCCTCTGACACAGGAAGAAATAGACCAGATGATGGCCAAAATTCAGGACGGGAAAGACGTGTTCATGAATACCTGCTCGCGCTGTCATACCGCGCATGGCGTGAACAGCATCACGGGGCATTTTACCCGCATGATGGGTGATCGTGACTGGGATCCGGAAGTTCTGTCGTCCTATCTTGAAATCATGCATTCGCAGCCTTTCATGCCGCCCTTCCCCGGAAATCAGGCGGACAAGGATGCGCTGGCACAATATATCCGCCACCTGAAATACAATGAAACTTCTATTCCGGGCGCACAGGATAGCGGCGTTTCCGTCCATACGCCCAAGGCGCAAGCCCCGGAAGATACAAACACAGAGGATAAACAATGAGCGGCGTTCCTATTCCCAAAGACCTTCCTCTGCCTCTTCCGGCACCGGAACCAATCCTGATAGGCGTTCTTGTCTTTTTCTTTCTGATGCACATCGTGTTCGTCAATTTCATGGTGGGCGGGTCGCTTCTCACCCTTTATTACGAAATCAAGGGATTAAAGAACAAGGCATACGACAAGCTGGCCTACACGTTGGCATCGACCATTACGGTCAACAAAAGTATCGCTGTCGTTCTGGGGGTGGGGCCGCTCCTTGCCATCAATACGCTCTATACCGTTTACTTCTATTCGGCGAACGCGCTAACAGGTGATTTCTGGATAGCCGTCATTCCGCTTGTCATCATCGCGTTTCTGTTAACGTATGTGCACAAATACCTCTGGCATGCGATGGAAAAAGTTAAGTGGCTGCACATCGCCGTTTCCGCGCTCGCGGGCGGCCTGTTCCTGTTCATACCGCTGATATTTCTTGCCAATATCAACTTGATGCTTTTCCCCGATAAATGGACGGCGGTGCAGGGATTCTGGGATGCATTGATGAATGTCGGAAACGCGTTTCCGCGCTATTTTCACTTCATTACTGCTTGCTTCGCCCTGACGGGTCTTTTTATGGTGTGGATGTTCCGGCGCATGGATGATAATGAAATCCGCGAGATTGGCTTTGAGCGCGCCGATCTGATCCGGAAAGGCTATCGCTGGGCTTTCTGGCCGACATTGTTGCAATTCTTCATAGGTCCAGTCGTCATTCTGACCTTGCCTGAAGTATCGCAGCCTATCGGGAAGGTCTACGGGATCATCGGGTTCGGGGCGCTGACGGGTATGTTCATGCTGTTCCTGATGGGAATAGAACTGCGTCGTCCGGCAGGGTGCATTGGCCGCAGCTTTTA
>QFNK01000128.1 GCA_003240795.1 Micavibrio aeruginosavorus
CGCAGGATAGCGATAGAAAGCCGTTTCGGTTAACATCTTTCGTATTTCGGCGCGATGCGTACCATCTATCAGAGAGAGACTTGCCGCGCTGCGTGCCTGTTCTGCATCTATTGGCGGACGCCCTGCTGCGCTCTCGCGCTTTTGCATCTGCTGAACATAAGTATCAATATCATGCTCCCGATTGTTGATTATTTTTTGTGCCGTTTCCGCAATTTTCGGGATCATTTCATCACGGTATGCCGGCCACAATTCAGGATAGCGTTTGGATAGTTCCGCATCGACGCGTGTGTCATCCCCGTTGAATTTGGCATAGAGGCTGTTGCGATGATTTGACATTTCCGCCATAGCTTCACGCGGATGGGTAGACTTATCCGAGTAGTAAGAAAGATGGGCGTCCAATTCACGATACCCCTCGTACAGGGGGGCGGGCTGATTACGGGATGTAATTTTATTGATCTGCTTGTTGATCCATGACAAGGGATTTAACGAGCTTTCAGGTGTAATGACATCTCTGTTTTGTCGACGCCCCATTTCTCTGTCGAGTGCGTCAGCCCATGTCGGGGAAGCATCAGACATAAAATATTCAGGCTTTTGCTCCCACTGCGCCAATTTCCTGTCCACGCGATGGCCGTGCTCGTGGCGCATGGTGACGCGCCCATTGTCACGGGATTCCGGAGTCCACGCGATAGGTTCGGGAAGAAAACTTTTCCTGTTAAAATCATTGGAGAGCGACACGCCATTTGCAGTGAAAAAACCGTTCACGTTGGGCAAGCCGTTTTGATCCAATTCTTTGTAGAGATCATTTATTTCTGCGCGATCGCCGACAATGTTGGCACCACGGCTTTCAATCAGCAGAACCTGCTCTTCCGGCGGAAGTTTTTCTATAGTGTCGGCGAAATCCTTGCGGATACGTTCAGCGTCGGCGCGTGATTTCTGCCCTACAATTTCAAGGTTTTTTGAAACGTAAAACTCTATTTCTTCACGGCTATACTGGCGTTCCATATATCCCAAAATAAAATGAACAATCTAATTTAGTGTTTATATATTATGTAATATATCATGATTTTTATTGCCTAAGCAAAAAGCCCCGCTTTCGCGGGGCTTTTTCGTATTAAGAAAAGTTTAACCGATTTAATCTTCGCGGTGCGTTCTTTCCATTTTCTCATGACGCTCCTGCGCTTCGAGAGACAGTGTCGCGACAGGGCGTGCTTCGAGACGCGGAACGCCGATCGGCTCTCCCGTTTCTTCACAGTAGCCGTATTCGCCGTCTTCGATGCGGATCAGCGCCTCGTTGATCTTGGAGATGAGTTTGCGTTCGCGGTCGCGGGTGCGGAGTTCCAGCGCATGGTCCGTTTCGGCGGACGCGCGGTCCGCGAGGTCCGGCTGCTGCAATTCTGTTTCCTGCAAGGTGTGGTGAATTGTTTCGGACGATTCACGCAGCAGCTCGGAGCGCCACGAAATCAGCTTCTGCCGGAAATATTCCAGCATAACGGGGTTCATATAACCTTTTTTGTCCTTGTTCGGATTGTAGTCCGTAGGAACGATCACGCTTTTTTCTGTCGGCATTCAAATCCCCTAAATAAGAAGGAAGCTTACATGTTTCAAAAATATACCCTTTAAAGGCCGGAGGAATATAGGCAGGAAGAGGTGCCCTGACAAGAGCATTGCAATCAAAATAATGATTTATTCCCGTTAAATGAATGACTTAAGCGGGAACAGCCTTTTGATACGATCAGGCAAACGTGGCAATGTTTATTGTTTTCAAGCCCTTGCGGCTTCCATTGCTTTGCGGGCCTTGGCCAGCTCTATCTGCGCGCGAAGGTCGATTTCGTCGAGAATGGCCGTCAGCTTCGGGTCCGTGACCCTTTCGCGGTGGGAGGCCACGACATCGGCGATATCCACGATCTGGCCCAGAGTCATGGTTCCGGTCAGGATGCTGTGGCGGAGTTTGTCCAGCTCCTGCAACACGCTTTCGCCCCGCTCCTTCATCCGCTTGCGGGCGGCGCGCTCGGTCGGGCTTTCGGCGGCCTGAACGCTCAGAAGCGCGTCAACGCGGGCAATGGAATGGGTCGGTGCGGCGGACGCGGTGCTTTTCGGCGCGGAGGCTATGAAATCGCCGAACGAGCCGTCGGAATAGACTTTACCGCTCTTCTTCGAACCGCCTGCGCCTTGTGTTTTCGATGGGCCATCAATCTTCATATCTACAGTATACGCCCATTCGCCTTTTAAAATTAAGAGGGAAAAATTTGCCGCACCGGCCGCCGGATGATCCTTTTTACCGGGATGCGTGCATATCCCGCCTTTCCCGCCCTTCAAACGGCCGTAAAAGCCCTGATTTCCAAAGGAAAAACCATTCGTACAGGGTGGCACGGGTTTCGCAAGGAACAGGACGGAGATAGGTACAAAGGATTTATACAATGGTTTACAAATCGGCTCTGAAAGGTTTGTTCGGCAAAACGCTTCTGGTGATGCTTGCGCTGTGCGCGGCGCCCGGCGCTGCGGACGCGAAGACGACACGCATCAAGGACATCGTCAATTTTGAAAGCGTGCGGGAGAACCAGCTGATCGGTTACGGTCTCGTCGTCGGCTTGAACGGCACGGGAGATTCTTTGAAAAACTCCCCCTTTACCCAGCAATCCTTGCTCGCGATGCTTGAACGCCTTGGCGTCAATGTCCGCGGCCAGAATTTGAACACGGGCAACGTCGCCGCCGTTATGGTGACCGCGACCCTGCCCCCCTTCACGAACCAGGGTTCTTCCATCGACGTCAATATCGCCGCCCTTGGTGATGCCAAGAGTTTGCAGGGTGGAACGCTTCTCGTGACCCCTCTGATGGCGGCGGATGGCGAGGTTTATGCCGTAGCCCAAGGATCGGTGAATGTATCCGGCTATACGGCCACGGGCGCGGCCGCGACGGAAACGCAGAATATTCCGACGTCCGCGCGCATTCCCGCAGGCGCGATTGTGGAACGTGAAATCGATTTCCGTCTCGAAGACCTGCAGCAGGTGCGCCTGTCCTTGCGCAACCCAGACTTCACCACCGCCCGCCGCATTGCAGAGGCGATCAACGGCTTTACATCCGGCTCCATCGCCACGGCGGAAAACTCCGCCAGCGTGCTGATCCAGAAGCCGGACCTTTATACCGGCAATATCGTTGACCTGATCACCGATGTCGAACAGCTTCCCGTTGAGCCTGACCAGATCGCGCGCGTTGTGATTGACGAGCGTTCCGGCGTCATCGTCATCGGCTCCGAAGTCAAGATCAGCACGGTTGCCATCGCGCAAGGAAACCTGACCGTCCGCATCACGGAAACGCCGCAGGTATCACAGCCGAACCCGTTCGCCGAACAAGGTACGACCGTTGTCGTCCCGCGTACGGACCTTGAGATCAATAACAGCCCGGATGCCAAGCTTGCCGTTATTGAGACGGGCGTGACGCTGGAGGAGCTTGTCACAGGCCTCAACAGGCTGGGCGTGCCGCCGCGGGACGTCATCACGATCCTGCAGGCAATCAAGGCCGCCGGCGCCCTGCAGGCCGATATCACGACGATGTAACCATTCAAGGACACATATATATGCAACTCGACAGCAACATCGCCATGAACCCCGCCCTGCTTTCCCAGTCGAAGGCCATGCCGTCCGTCAACATGCAGAAGATCGACGAAACGGCACAGGAATTCGAATCCATGTTCCTGACCGAAATGCTCCGCCCGATGTTTGAAATGGTCGAGGTCAACGAAACCTTCGGCGGCGGGCGCGGCGAAGAGGTTTTCCGCTCCTTCATGCTCGATGAATACGGCAAGCAATTGTCGGCGGGCGGCGGCCTCGGCATCGCCGCAATGGTTAAAGAACAGTTGATACAGATGCAGGCCGATGCCTCGAAAAAGGCTCTGGCACAAAACATGCAAGGCTCTGATCAGGAAAATGCCGGTACAGAGACAGCCGGTACAACAACAGGAGAGAGTAATGTTTAATCAGAAAAGCGCCGCAGAAGCCCCCGCAAAGCAAGGTTACACCGTTCCGGCAGACACGAATGTCGCCATCCTCCATACCATTATCGCGGTTACGGCGCTGCGCGACGTCCTTATCAAGGAAACGGACGCCCTGAAGCAATCGAAAACATCCCTCTTCCTCGAACTTCAGGAAGAAAAGGTCGAAGTCGCCCGCCGTTACGAAATCCTGGTTTCCAACCTTATGGACCGCGGCGCGGAGATCAAGAATGCGGACGTAAAACTGAAAGAACAGCTGCAACGCCTGCAAGCGGATTTCAGCAAGGTTTCCGCCGAAAACATCGAATGGATCAAGCGCATGGAAAACGCCACGAAGCGCCTTGGCGAAACCATCATGAACAGCGCGCGCAAAGCGGCCGAAAGCCAGACGCAGTTCGCCTATGGCTCCGGCGGCACGATGCAGAAGCCGGGCAAGACCATGATCGGTCTTGACGAAAGAGCCTAAGGAAAGCCGCGAAACAACAGGGACGACACCATGACAAGCATCAACCCCATCGCCACGAAAGTCGCCGCAGGTTCGGCCCCGAACGCATCCGCCCCTCTTCAGGGCAGTACGTCCGGTGTTCTTGGCGGCGTGGGGGGACAGAATTTTTTCGATCTTATCCTTTCGAACCTTCTTGGCGGCGATGCTGCTAAAACCGATGTGAATGCAAAGAGCATTGCCGATAAAATCATGCAGGGCATGACAAACGAACAGGCAGCCCCCGCCACGACGCCCGCCAATGTTTCCACCGCGACGGGCGCGGTCAAAAGCAACGAGAACTCCCTCGCCCTGCTACAGATCGCTCTTGCCAATCAGGGCGTAGATGCGGACGGCAACATCGTCCTGCAGGACGCCTCCCTTAAGGCCGATACGCTTCAGTCCAGCCTTACCGTCACGGACAAGGTTATCAATCACCTGAAAAACATGCTGCCGGAAAACGCCGACAAAGAAGGTGTTTTCAGCCAGCTTATATCCAAGCTCCAGGCAAAATCGGACACGCTGCGCGCCAGCCTGAGCGCCCTGAACGAAGGCATGATCTCCAAGGATACGGCCGTCGAAGATATTCCCATGCCGCTGCTGATCTCGCTTGGCCTCAACCCGTCCGAAATTGCCGAAGTCGCAACGAAAATCGAAGACCTTGAAAAGAAACTGGGCCGCGATATTACGGTTGAAGACCTTATCGCCGGTGTTGGCGGGATTATACCGCCCGCCCCCGAAACGGCCGTTGTCGCCTCCGCCTCCATACAAAAGACAATCACGACCGATCTTACCGCCGGCATCGGCGAAGATGCAGAGCCTACGGACGATCTGGCAAGACAGCTCAACGCGCTGGATGTCGGCGGCTCCGACGACAAAGAAAAGCAGCCTGCTCTTAATACGATGGCGAAGGAACCCATGCTTCCCGCAAAATCGTCAGAGCAAGCCCCTGCGCGCAATGATCTGCGTACGGATGCCGATATCGAGATTCCGGCTGACGATGCCGCGTCTGCCGACAAAGCGGCAAAAGATACTACAGCGCCATCGGCAAAAGATGCCGCGCCGACGAATACGCCAGCGCAAGCCCATACGGCAAAAACTGCCGCTTCCGCCAGCAACGGTTTCAACAACCTCACCTTCCAGTCCGCGCTGAGCGCTTCGGCAGGTGATGCCGCAAGCCAGGGGATCTTCTTTGGAACGGCACCGGCCACCAGCTATGGCGCGGCCGCGCAAGCCGCCAACGTCATCACATCGTCCGCCACGGCTGGCCAGCCCCACCCCGCCGCCAACATTGTCGCGGCCACGATGATCAAGTCCGCCAAGGCCGGCGATGACCAGACGATCCGCCTGCGCCTTGATCCGCCGGAGCTGGGCAATGTCGGCATCCGCCTGCAATTCAGCAAGGACAAAACCGTAAAGGCACACATCGTCGCGGAAAAAGCCGAGACATACATGATGCTGCAAAAAGATTC
>QFNK01000129.1 GCA_003240795.1 Micavibrio aeruginosavorus
ATGGCTTTCACAGATATTCGCTTCGACCTCGTTTCCCATTTGCCTACCAAGGCCCAGCCCTATGCATTGCTGATGCGGCTGGACAGGCCGATCGGCTGGTGGCTTTTGCTGCTGCCGGGCTGGTGGGCGATCGCGCAGGCGAGCGGCGGGATCAGCGGCATGACCGGCTGGGGCTTTTACATGATGGCGCTGTTCTTCATCGGGGCAATCGTCATGCGCGGGGCGGGATGCGTCGTAAACGATTTGTGGGACCGCGATCTGGACGCGCAGGTCGAACGGACGAGGGCGAGGCCGCTGGCGTCCGGTGCGGTCAAACCCTGGCAGGCCATGATCTTTCTGTTCATCCTGTGCTTCATCGGGCTTTTGATTTTAGTGCAGACGTCCGCGCTGTCGTTCTGGATCGGGATGCTGTCGATGATATTCGTCGTGGCCTACCCCTACATGAAACGCATCACATGGTGGCCGCAGGCCTTTCTTGGCGTAACGTTCAATTTCGGCGTGCTGATCGGCTGGGCGGCGATTACGGGTGATATCACCTACATCACCGCAATGATGTATATGGGCGCGTTTTTCTGGACGCTTGGCTACGATACGATCTACGCGCATCAGGACAAGGAAGACGACCAGATGGTGGGCATCAAATCCACCGCGCTTTTGTTCGGGGAGCGCAGCAAAAAAATGGTGGCAATATTTTATGCGGCTTCGTGGACACTGCTGACCGGCACGGTGTTTTTGTCCACGGACAGTATCATGGCGCAGGGGCTGGTCCTGCTTCCCGGCGTGCATATGCTGCTGCAAATACTGCTCTGGAAACCGGACAGTCAGGCGAGCAGCCTGCGCTGGTTCAAATCCAACCGTGATTGCGGATTGCTGTTTCTCCTCTGCTTTCTGGCATCGTAAATTAGAAAATTCTTGAAATGCATATCAGATATGCTCTTAATACATAGTTTGAGCTATGTGTGAGGTTTTACGATGATCAGTTTCAAACAGGAAGTTGCCGAAGTTCTTAATTCCATGCGCGAAGTCAGCGTCATTATGCATTACGGCGTGCATGACCATAACGATATCATTTCCCCCAATACCGTTTCTTTCCCGTCCATTACCGACATGATCGACAAAAGCTGCATGAAGACCATGCGGCAATTGTGGCTGGATGCCCTGTCGCGCGGAAAGAATGACGATGAGGGCAAAATTCTGGATGCCGGAACATCCATTGCGGACAAGTTTGAAAAAATGCTGACGGAGGCAATCAGTCCGCGTGAAAAGGATATGACGTCACAGTTTGTAAAAGCCGCGGCCTATCCCGTGCCGTCCGCATATGCCGTGAAACTTCCGCTGCATTCCAAAGACCTGCGCCTTGAAATCATCAACACGCTTGTCCCGTTTCAGAAGACGCGTGAGATGCTCCTCCGCCTTGAAAAGACGCTGGAGGCGCCGATGCGGGCGTTGCAGATCGGTCACTCGCCGATCAACGATGTGGAAGCCTTGCGCGCGAGCGGCACCGTCGTTAGCGGTGCCAAACTCATCTACAATTAATCGCCGTAAAGGCTGCGCAGTTTCTGCTCCGCGATGATCAGCATCGGCAGATCGACGGAGCCGGCCTTGCGGATGTCCGCGAAGAGAGGCTCGATCGCACGGGCGGATGCGCCGTGCGTTTCCAGCCATTGACCGACGATATTGTTGTCGTTCTTCGCTTCGGCTTTCTTGCCGGATGCTTTTTTCTTCACGGCCAGTGACGCGCCGACATCCTTGAGGATTCGTACGGTCAGGCCCGCTTGCGCGGCGTAGAAGTTGTCGACAACGCTGTCGCGCGCCTCGGCCGACCAGCGGTCGTTCGCGGGCAGATATTCCGCATGCGTGCGGAGCCAGTCGAGATGGAAATGCTCGCCCGTTTCGAAGTAGATCTTCGCAATGACGAGAACGTCGGCTTTCTGCGCGGCGGCGATGCGGATGATGTCGCAGGCCGAAGACAGGATCGGCATCAGCGCGATGCGTTCCGCAAGCGCGGCGGGGAGGCCGTCGGATTCATAGGCGCGCGCCGTCTGTTTCGTCAGCGCCAGAAGACCCGGCGTCACGAAGCTTTCGTAATTGTCGCGCAGACGCTTGATGCCGTCCTCGAACGCGGCGATGTCGCGGTTGATGTCGATGGCCTGCGGACGGGCGAGAAGCCATGCAACCGTGTGTTCCATCATATGCTCGACCTCGCGGAAGGCCTTGAGCTGGACGACCGCGGGCACCTTGTTGTCGAGGGCTTCGATGCCGCTCCAGATCGAGCGGAGATCGAAAGACTCGCGCATGATGATGTAGGCTTTTGCCACATCGGACGGCGACGCGTTGCTTTTCGCCATACGCTCACGCACGAAGGTCGGGCCCATGCGGTTCACAAGGCTGCTGGCCAGTGTCGTACAGATGATCTGGCGTTTCAGCTGGTGGCCCAGGATTTCCTTCGGATAATTGTCCGCCAGCTTTTTCGGGAAGTAACGCAGGAGGCGGCCTTCCATCGCTTTGCTGTTCGGGATATCGGAATCCAGCAGGTCCCACGTAAACGCGATCTTGGCGTGCGCCTGAAGGATTGCGAGCTCCGGACGCGTCAGGCCGTGGCCCATGCGCAGGCGGCGTTCGATTTCCTCATCGGTCGGCAGGTTTTCCAGCTTGCGGTTCAGACCGACTTTGCGCTCCAGATCGGCTATCAGGGCGGCATGCTCGCCGAGCGTGTCGGCGGCCTGCAGTTCCATCAGCGAGATCGCCTGTGACTGCTGGTAGTTGTTGCGGAGGACGTGGCTCGCGATATCGTCGGTCATGGAGGCAAGCAGCTTGTTCCGCTTTGCCGTGTCCATGTTGTAGGCCTTGTTGCGCATGATGGCGTTCATCAGGATCTTGATGTTCACCTCATGGTCGGAGGAGTCCACGCCGCCGGAATTGTCGATGAAGTCGGCGTTCATCTTCACGCCGTGCATCGCGGCCTCGATACGGCCTTCCTGCGTTACACCCAGGTTCGCGCCTTCGCCGATGACCTTGCAGCGCAGTTCCTCACCGTTGATGCGGATTGCGTCGTTGGCCTTGTCGCCG
Source organism: Micavibrio aeruginosavorus (assembly GCA_003240795.1). Taxonomy (GTDB): domain Bacteria; phylum Pseudomonadota; class Alphaproteobacteria; order Micavibrionales; family Micavibrionaceae; genus Micavibrio_A; species Micavibrio_A aeruginosavorus_B. Next base: position 3,070 of record QFNK01000129.1, read on the forward strand.
ACTTCGGCATGTGTTTCGTGCTTGGCTTTCACATACGTGCCGATACCGCCGAACCACATCAGGTCGGTGCGGGTTTTCAGCATCGCGTTCATCAGTTCGCTCGGCGTGACGCGTTCGCGGCTGATGTCGAAGCGTTTCATGATCTCCGGCGTCAGTTGCAGGCTCTTCTCGCTGCGGGAGAAGATGCGGCCGCCCTTGGACAGGAGTTTCGTGTTGTATTCGTCCCAGCCCTTGACGCTCTCGAACAGGCGCTTGCGCTCTGCAAAGGTCGCTTTGATGTCCGGTTCCGGATCGCAGAAGATGTGCAGGTGGTTGAACGCACCGATCAGGCGAATATGTTCGGAGAGCAGCATGCCGTTCCCGAACACGTCGCCGCCCATGTCGCCGACGCCGACGACGTCGAACGGCTGTTTCTGTGTGTCGTGGTTCAGTTCGCGGAAGTGGCGCTTGACGGATTCCCATGCGCCGCGGGCGGTGATGCCCATCTTCTTGTGGTCGTAACCGGCCGATCCGCCGGATGCGAACGCATCGCCCAGCCAGTGGCCGTATTCGATGGAGAGCGCGTTGGCGATGTCGGAGAAGGTCGCCGTGCCTTTGTCGGCGGCGACGACGAGGTATGGATCATCCTGATCACGGCGCACGACGTTGACCGGCGGCGTGATCTTGCTGCCCGCCTGATTGTCCGTGATATCCAGAAGGCCGCGGATGAAGGTTTTGTAGCACTCGATGCCTTCGGCCAGATAGGCAGGACGTCCGCCGTCTTTCGGCGGCTGTTTTACGACGAAACCGCCTTTCGCACCCATCGGGACGATGACGGAGTTTTTAACCTGCTGTGCTTTCAGAAGGCCGAGGACTTCGGTGCGGAAATCTTCGTGACGGTCAGACCAGCGCAGGCCGCCGCGTGAGATCATATCCATGCGGAGGTGCACGCCTTCGACGCGCGGGGAGTAGACCCAGATTTCGCGGAACGGGCGCGGCTGCGGCAGATCGTCGATCTTGGCCGGGTCGAGCTTGACAGAGAGGTAGGGCTTCGGATTGCCGTCCTTGTCCACCTGGAAGAAGTTTGTGCGAAGCGTCGCGTTCACGACGGCCGTCATGGAGCGCAGGATGCGGTCCTGATCGAGCGAGCTGACGGATTCCATCGCATGGTCGATTTCGACCGCGTAACCGGCGGCCTGAACCTCGTTCTCGCCTTTCAGTTTCGGATCGAACAGGGCGATGAAGAGTTTCGCGATGCCACCCGTGATTTTCGGGTTGTCGGCCAGCGTGCTTTCGATGAATTCGCGGCTGTAATGAAGACCCGCCTGACGGAGGTAGCGGACATAGGCGCGCAGGATCGTGATCTCGCGCCAGTTCATTTTCGCGGTGACGACCAGCTTGTTCAGGCCGTCATTTTCCATCTGCTGGTTCCAGATTTTGGCGAACGCTTCTTCAAACACCGCCTTGATGTCGGCGATGGCGGGAAGCGGCGCGCCGTTTTCCGTCTGCATCAGCACGTCATGGATCCAGACCTTCTGGATCGTTTGCGCCGGATGCACTTCGAACGGCAGTTCGGCCATCACGCGCATGCCCATTTTTTCGAGCATCGGCAGGACTTCGGACAATGTGACAGGCTTGCCGGGGCTGAAAATCTTCAGGCGGACATGCTGGTCGTCGCAGTCATGCGGGCGGTACAGGTCGAGCGCGAGGTTCTGGCCGTTCAGGGATTCCTCGATCTTGCGGATATCGTGGATCGCCTGACGCGCTTCATAGTGTTCATGGTAGGACACAGGGAAGGCATGGCCGTATTTCTGGACCATCTTGCTGATGTAAACCTGATCGGAGATGGAGTTTTCCATCGCGTCGCGCAGGTGTTCGGCCCAGAGACGGCCGACATTCTCCAGTTTCTTCTCAATCTCCGCCGCGTCGTATTTCGGCATTTCCTTCAAGTGGTTCGTGTCGATCAGATAGATGACGCGCGCCAGCGGGGAGTCGTCCTGCGTGACCTGATAGCTTGTGCACTGGCCGCCAAGTTCGGATTCGAGAATGTTCTGGAGGCGCAAGCGCAGGCGCGTTTCATAACGGTCGCGCGGCACGTAGACAAGGCAGGAGATATAACGGCTGAACGGATCAGGGCGCATGTAGAGCGCGATGCGCGGGCGTTCCTGCAGGCGCAGGATGCTGGTCGCATGTTCGTAGAGCAGGCCTTCGGAAATCTGCAGCACTTCGTCGCGCGGGTATTTTTCCAAGATGTGGCGCAGGGCGCGGCGGTCGTGGCTGCCCGGCACAAATTGCGTGCGGTTGATGACGTTCTGGATTTTGACGCGCAGATACGGAATGTCCGCGACGCTTCTGGAATAGGTCACCGACGTGAACAGGCCGACGAAGAGCATTTCGCCCGTAACGTTTCCTTTTTTATCGAACGTCTTGACGGCGACGGCGTCCATCGGTACGCGGCGGTGAACGGTGGAGCGGCGGTTGACCTTGGAAATCGTCAGCGGCGGTTGTCCGGCGCGGAGTTTTTGTTGCGGCTCCGACAGGCAGTTGCGCGCATCGTTCAGGTAGACCGGCATGACTTCGTCACGCAGCAGACCGAGGCTTTCGCCTTCCACCGTTTCGCTAAGGAGTTTGCCCTTCTTGTCCGTGAATTTGTATTCGCGGTAGCCGAGGAAGGTGAAGTTGTTGTCGTAGAGATATTCGAGGAATGCCTGATATTCCTCGATCAGGAAGTCGTCGAATTTTGCGGGCGCGTTGCTCAGCTGGCGTTGTGCCTCGCGCAGTTTTTCGCGCATCGGCTGCCAGTCCTTGGTGGAATTGCGCACGTCGTCCATCACCTGGATCAGACCCATGCGCAGTTCCTCGATCT
>QFNK01000130.1 GCA_003240795.1 Micavibrio aeruginosavorus
CGGCGATGGCCTCATCCATTGCGTTGTCGAGAATCTCGCCAACAAGGTGATGGAGGGCGCGTTCGTCCGTGCCGCCGATATACATGCCGGGACGCTTGCGGACCGGTTCAAGCCCTTCGAGGACTTCAATGTCTGCCGCGCCATACTCCGCGTTTTTTGCCGTGTTGTCAGAGCCGAACAAATCCGCCATGATATGTGCACCTTTTAAGATTAATCGCCCATATCATTAGACAATTCATCCCCGTTTGAAAACCGAAAAGCCATGGAAAACCAGAATTTTCAGGAGATAGAGCCCGAACTGCCCGAAGAGCTGCGCGGGCGTGTTCCGACATTGAAGGTCGTTCCACTGCTTTCCAACTCCAATCCCAACGGCGATATCTTTGGCGGCTGGATCTTATCGCAAATGGATCTGGCGGGTGCCAGCCGCGCTTATCAATATGTGCGGGGGCGGATCGTGACAGTTGGCGTCGAGGCCATGTCCTTCCACAAGCCAGTCCTGCTGGGCGATCAGGTCAGTTTTTACACCAAAGTTTTCAAAGTGGGGCGCACTTCGATTACAATATTGATTGAAAGCTGGGCGCTTAGACATTCTTTCGGGCGTAATTATGAATATCACAAGGTTACGGAAGGCCTTTATACCTATGTCCATATCGACGAAAACCGCAAACCCGCAAAAATCGAGCTTTAGCCGCGCGGCGGGTTTTGCTCTCGCCCTGACTTTTTTTCTGACCCTTGCCCCTATAAACAGCGCCATCGCGCTTAGTGTGGATTTGAAAAAAATCCCCGCCGTGCGCGTTTATGAGGAGGCGTCGCCGGAACAGTTCAAGAAGACAACGGAAGTCATCAAGGATGAAAAGCCGTACGGCGACAAGCTGGTCGGTTATGAATTCCGTGTACCCAAGGGGTGGTCAAAGAACCTGCAGCCGCCTACCGCGGTTCTTGCCGACAATCACAAGCTGGGCGGCAACGTCCTCGATATTCTGGGCCGTTATATCGGCCCGCCGACGAATCTGCATCGAAGCTATCTTGTCGTCGAAGCGCAGGCGATGAAGTATGAAATCGGGGCCCAGCACTGGTTCGTCAATTTTATCGTCAGCAACGGGTTCAGCCTCAGCTCCCTGACCGAACATGATGCGCGCAAGCTCGATGCAGTCTATGTCGCCGTTGAAAAGGACAAGCCGTATGTTGTTCGCGCGCGCGTCCTTGTAAACGGGGCACGCCTGATTTTGGCGCGCTATTACCTGCCTCAGGAAAATTATCAGGAAGAGGCGATCCAGCAGTCGCAGGTGATGGACTCTTTTGCGCTTGTGAATCCCACGCAGGACCGGATCGAAAAGCAGGATGAGTATGGTTTCCTTGATCAATCCTATTTCAATTATCCTGACAGCTGGACGCTTCGCAGCCGTGAAATATTGTCTATCGAGCGCATGAGCGCGGAAATATTCCAGAAGAGCATGGAGGAGGATTCTCGCCGCGCGAACCTGGAAGGGTATATAAAAATCAATGCCATCTCCCGTTTGCTTAACACGACTTTGGCGCAGGAGGTGGACAAGTTCCGCAAAGGCATCAATGTCAAAGGATACAAGCTCGGCACGCTTCTGGAAGAAGTGACGTATAAATACAGTTCATCCATCAAGAGCGGCAAGGCGCAAATCTATAAGCTTATGCCCGATGATCCCGTCCGTATGCAGCCGTATGAATATCTTGTCACGGTCATGACGGGCGACGATTATTACTATATTACCAGCATGATCACGCCGTCGCGCGAGATTGATTTTTACAAATGGGCGCGCAATATGGAGGCGATGCGGATCGTCAATGAATCGTTGCGCCGTACCAACATGGTGCTTGATTACGATGCGAACGATCCGTATTTCGACTATCTGAAGAAGCAATAATAAAAAACCCGCCGTTTGGCGGGTTTCTTTTTTGATGGATCGGTTATGCCGAGTAGTACATCTCGAATTCGATCGGGTGCGGCATTGTTTCGTAGCGGTCGATCTCTTCCATTTTCAGGTCGATGTAGGATTCGATCGCGTCTTTCGTGAAGACGTCGCCCGCGAGCAGGAAGTCATGATCCGCTTTCAGGGCATTGACAGCCTCACGCAATGATCCGCAAACGGTCGGCACTTTCGCCAGTTCTGCCGGAGGCAGTTCATAGAGGTTTGCATCCATGGCATCGCCCGGGTGAATTTTGTTTTTCACGCCGTCCAGACCGGCCATCAGCATTGCGGCGAAGGCGAGGTATGGGTTTGCCGTAGGATCCGGGAAGCGAACCTCCACGCGTTTTGCCTTCGGCGACGAGCCGAACGGAATGCGGCACGAGGCCGAACGGTTGCGGGCGGAGTAGGCCAGAAGGACGGGAGCCTCATAACCAGGCACCAGACGCTTGTAGGAGTTGGTAGACGGGTTGGTGAACGCGTTGAGCGCGCGCGCATGTTTGATGATACCACCGATGTAATGCAGGCACATGTCGGAAAGGCCTGCATACCCTTCGCCCGCGAACATCGGTTTTCCCGCGCTCCAGAGCGACTGGTGGACGTGCATGCCCGAGCCGTTGTCGCCATAGACAGGTTTCGGCATGAAGGTTGCCGTCTTGCCATAGATATGCGCGACGTTGTGCACGGCGTATTTGTAAAGCTGCATGTTGTCGGCGCAGTCAACGAGCGTGGAGAAGAAGATGCCGAGTTCGTGCTGGCTCGCGGCTACTTCATGGTGGTGTTTTTCAACCGGAACGCCCAGCGATGCCAGAACGGTCAGCATTTCCGCGCGCAGGTCGGATGCGGAGTCCACCGGCGCTTCGGGGAAATATCCGCCCTTGACGCGCGGGCGGTGACCCGTGTTGCCATCCGGATAAACCTTGGCGGAGTTTGTCGGGGTTTCGATGGAATCGAGTTCATATCCGACGCGGTGCATGGAAACGTCAAAGCGCACATCGTCGAAGATGAAGAATTCTGCTTCCGGGCCGAAATAGGCGGTGTCCGCAAGGCCCGTGGCCTTTACATAGGCTTCGGCTTTCAGTGCGATCTGACGTGGGCAGCGGGCATAGGCGTCGCCGCTGATCGGCTCATGCACAACGCAGAAAACTTTCAGCGTGGGCTGGGCCGCGAAAGGATCGAGGAAGCATTTGCCCCAGTCAGGCACGAGGCACATATCGGATTCGTTGATTGCCTTCCATCCGGCGATGGAAGAACCGTCGATCATGATTCCTTCCTTGAACATGCCTTCGTCGATTGTGGAGATGTGCTGGTCCGTGTGGTGCATCTTGCCGCGAGGATCTGTAAATTCAAAACCGACAAACTGGATGTCGCGCTCATCCGCGTACTTTTTGAATTCCGTGAATGATTTGAAAGCGATAGCGTGTGGGGAGGTGGGCATCCTTAATCCTTGAGATGGAGTGTTATACTAAAATGTGAATGTAGCCATGCGTTGGCGACATAGCTTGTTAGCACATGCAATATAGCCAGTCTAGGGGATTCGCGCGTGTTGCGGCAGGAAAAATACCCGTATGAAAAAGCCTTGACCGGATAGGGTCTTAGCCTATACAAAATGCGTCGCGTGGCGGACGTAGCTCAGTTGGTAGAGCCCCTGGTTGTGGTCCAGGTTGTCGCGGGTTCGAGCCCCGTCGTTCGCCCCACTTCTTCTTTTTTCCCTAAACATATATTGTGCTGTTATGAGCATTCGTCAAAACGATCCATCCTTATGGCGCGACATGCTGCCCGCGCATGACCCAAAAGGGCACAAGTACGGGCGCGGTGTTGCGGTCATCTATGGCGCGCCGAAGATGACAGGCGCAACGCGGCTTGCGGCGCGGGCTTGCGCCCGGATCGGGGCGGGACTGGTCAGGGTGATTGCGCCGGAGGGGACGGGGGATATCTACCGTTCGACCCTCCATGAAGAGATCATCGTCGAGGATATTTCTGACTTCAAAGGATTTTCGGATGAGCGCATCAAGGCCGTGCTTATGGGCAGCGGCTGTATGGCCGGCGATCTGGATGACGGCATAGTTGCAAACGCCTTTGCGCGGCCGCGTGTGAACGGTATCATTCTGGATGCCGGCGCGATCGGCCATGCGGACAGGTTTCATGGTGCCGTAATCACGCCGCACGAAGGAGAATTCTCTAAAACCTTCCCTGATATCCGTGGCGATAAAGTCGCACAGGCGGAAGAGGGGGCGCGGCGTATAAAAGGCACTGTCGTTCTAAAGGGCGCAAGGACGGTGATTGCGGGACCGGATGGGGTCATCGTCCAGGACCGCGATGTTCCCGAACTTGCCACCGCGGGAACGGGAGATGTGCTTGCGGGCATGATAACGGGGCTGATGGCGCAGGGAATGGCCACGCCATGGGCGGCGGCGGCGGCCGTGTGGATGCATGCCGAAGCAGCCAGCAGATTCGGGCGCGGGATGGTGGCAAGCGATCTTCCCGAAATGCTGCCCGCCGTGTTACAAGATCTGTCATGATGAAGGTCGAAGAAATCATATATATGTATTGTCAGGGGCATCTGTTTCCGGACCCCGAATATTACAACGGGCGCGGAAACAGTGTGCGCGACCTCAATTCCCTTCACCTTGAAATGATTTATGCGGGCATCAAGACCGAGATCGGCGCGGATGCGGCCAAGGCGTTCGTCAATATGGTCAAGAACCTCAAAAACACGAACGCGAAGAGTTTCCTTCTGGAGCTTTACCGTTTGGAGCGCAAAAACTGGCGCTACACGGTTCCGATCATAAAGATGCAGGTGGCGGACAAGCCGGCCGCCTCTCCGGATGCAAAGCCGGGCGATCCAACACAGGTTTCTCCGGCCGCGCCGCCCGTCAAGCGTATGACGGAGATCCTGAACGCCTTTACGAAAAGCGGGTCGTATTTCGGGCATGACAAGGATATTACGGGGCCATTCCTGGACAGCCACAAGGCGGAAATAGAGCGCTCCGTTCTGGCGGGCGATTACGGCGGGGCGTCCAGTTGATCTTTCATCCAAAAATCCCTTGGCTTTCCTAGGGGTTTGCTTTAAAACCGCCCCTCATGGCGTGATTTGCGCCGGAAATGCGTATGCGGGTATGGCGAAATTGGCAGACGCACCAGATTTAGGTTCTGGCGGGGAGACCCGTGGGGGTTCAAGTCCCTCTACCCGCACCAGCCTTCGCAGTTCGCGCCTTCAGGCGCGTTAAGAGAAGGCTGCCGCGCCGTAGTTCATAATGAACGAAGGCGGGCGTGTTGCTACGGCCCGGCATGCCGGCCGAATAAGATTAAACGAAAACATTAGGAAAACCATGCAAGTCAAAGAATTGAAAGCCGAAGGTCTGAAAGTCGAACTGGAAGTAAAGGTTCCGGCGAACGACATCAAAAAACAGCAGGAAGTCCGCCTGAAAGAAGTAGGCAAGACGGCAAAAGTACCTGGTTTCCGCCCCGGGAAAATCCCGATGAAGATGCTGGAGCAGAAGTACGGCCGCGCCGTTATGGGCGAAGTTCTGGACATCGTCGTAAACGATGCAACGGCAAAGGCGCTGAAAGAAAAGAATATCCGTCCGGCCATGCAGCCGAAAATCGAAGTCACGGAATACGATGAAGGCAAAGACCTGACGTTCAAGGTCGAGCTGGAAAAACTGCCGACCGTTGAAGTCATGGATCTGAAAGGCCTGAAACTGACGCGTCCTGTCGCGAAAGTCGATGCAAAACAGATCGATGAAACGCTGGAGCGTATCGCGCAGAGCAACCGTTCCACGAAGAAGGTTGAAGAAGACCGCGCAACGAAGAAAGGCGATATAGCCGTTATCACGTTCCACGGTCGCACGAAGGACGATGGCGTAATGCATGAAGGCATGCACGCGCATGGTGTTGAGCTGGAGCTCGGCTCCGGCCGCTTTATCCCTGGTTTCGAAGACCAG
>QFNK01000131.1 GCA_003240795.1 Micavibrio aeruginosavorus
GCCAATAGAGCCGTCGGAGAGAGCGGCCAGAAGATTTTTCTCCCCGGTCGTCGTCTCGGGCGCGGCGCGGGCGATGAGTGTCGTCATGTCCGCCTCATTCAGCGGCGCAAAATGCACCATGCGGCAGCGGGAACGTATGGTCGGGATCATCGCGCCCGGGCGGTTGCAGACGAGGATGAGCAATGCGCGCGGCGGCGGTTCCTCCAGAATTTTGAGGATTGCGTTTTGTGCCTCGCGCTTCATCGTGTCGGCCTCATCCACGATCACGACGCGCCAGCCACCCTCGCTGGAGCTCATGCGCAGAAAAGGGGCTATCTTGCGGACGCTATCAATATCAACGGAGCCTTTGCGAACGCCGCGTTTTTCATCGAGCGGGCGTTCGAAGAAACGCATGTCTGGATGGCCGCCGGAGGCGACCTTGCGAAAGACGGGATCGTCCGGTGCAACGTAAAGAGTGAATGGCGCAGCGGGCGCGTCACCGAACAGGCTGTCCTGATCCGCTTGGCCTGCCCCCTGTTTCAGGAGAAAGCGCGCGACGCGAAAGGCCATGGTTGCTTTGCCGATACCTTGCGGGCCTGCAAAGATCATGGCGTGCGGAAGCTTGCCCTGATTGTAGAAATCAAGAATGGCCTTTTCGTTGGCGGCGTGCCCCAGAAGATCGGGATTTTCACGCGGGGGAAGGAGCGCATCCGCGGCAGGCCCGGCGGAAGACTGAGAAGCGCCCTCTTCCACATCGTAAAATTCTTCATCGTCTTCGAAGTCGTCGAACATCAGAGTTTCTTTCGAACCTCCGCGAGGATTTGTGCCGCGATCGTTTCCTCGTCCTGTGCGCCATCGATCACGATGCAGCGGGTGGGCGTTTTGCGGGCGATTTCAAGGTATCCCTGACGCAGTTTTTCATGAAAGGTCACATCCTTGGATTCAAACGTGTCGCCGTCACCGCAGCGTTTTCCGGCGCGGCGAAGACCTTCTTCGGGAGCGATGTCGAGAATAAACGTCACATCCGGTTCGAAATGGCCGATGGCGATTTCGCGCACTTTCTCGATATCGTCGATCGGATGCCCGCCGGCATAACCCTGATAAACGCGCGTGGAGTCCGTATAGCGATCGCAGATGACATGCGTGCCTTTTTCGAGCGCGGGTTTTATCACGCGTTCGGTGTGGAGCGCGCGCGCGGAAAACATCAGGAGCAAAAGCGCCTGAGGGGGCCAGTCCTGACCGCGGTGTGTGACAAACACATCGCGCAGAGCATCGGCCTCCGGCGTGCCGCCCGGTTCGCGGGTCGTGATGCAGTTATCACCAAGAGCGGCCGCAAGCCTTTTGATCTGGGTGGTCTTTCCGGCCCCTTCTCCGCCTTCGAACGTGATGAAAAGACCGTGCGCCATTTATTGTGAGACCGTGCCTTCCATGGGAACGGCTTGTTCCGCGTCGATGGACTGGATCGCGTTGTCGCCGAAGATGATGCGGCGCGCTTTTTCAACCACGGACGGGAAGAAGCCGAGGCGCGGAATGTCTTTCGCGGCGACGATCGGCAATTCGATCGGGCTCATGTTCGGGAGGGTCACACGGACAACGCCGACTTCCTGCCCTTTTTTCACGGGTGCTTCGAGAGGGCCTTTATAAACGGCCGTTGCCTTCATCGCGGATTCTGCCATACGCGGCATTGTGATTTTCAGGTCGCGTTCAACAATAAGCGGAACGGATTTTTCCACGCCCATCAGAACAGAGGCATCAGCCACTTTGGTGTTCGGCTGGAACACCGTAACGTTGGAGAAGCTGGCAAGCGCCCATTCCATCAAGCGGGTGGATTCCTGCGCGCGTTCATCCATCGAGGCCATGCCGTTCAGCACCATGATCACACGGCGGCCGCCGCGGACGCCGGATGCCATAAGGCCATAGCCGGCAACTTCCGTGTGGCCTGTCTTGATGCCGTCAGCCCCGATGTTTTTGTAGAGCAGCGGGTTGCGGTTGCCCTGGCGGATGTTGTTATAAACGAAGTCCTTCTCGCTGTAATATTTGTAGTATTCAGGGTAATCGTTGATCAGTGCAGCCGCGAGGATCGCAAGATCGTGACAGGTTGAATAGTGGTCAGGATCAGGCCAGCCGGATGCGTTCATGAAATTGCTGTTCACCATGCCGAGTTCTTTCGCCTTGCGGTTCATTGCAACGGCGAATTCGCCTTCGGAGCCTGCCAGACCTTCTGCAAGAACGATCGTGGCATCGTTACCGGATTGAATGATGACGCCGCGGATCAGGTCTTCGACCTTGACCATGCCGCCAAGCGGCACGAACATTTTCGATCCCTGCATGCGCCATGCCTTTTCGCTGACGGGCAGTTCCTGATCCAAGGTGAGCTTGCCGTTTTTGAGCGCCTCGAACACCAGATAAATTGTCATGGTTTTCGACATGGAGGATGTCGGCATGCGTTCATCCGCCGCCTTGTCGAACAAGACCTGTCCGGTTTCGGCATCCAGTATGTATGCCTCCCTTGCGACGGTTTCGAACGGTATGATGTCCGCCATGGCCGGGGCGGCAATCAGGAACGTAAGAAAAGTCAATAAAATCAGGCGCATGGGCAATTTTTCCGTCAGGTTTTTTCGGTGGGATTAGATAGCGCCTATGAAAACAGGGATTGCGCGCAAGCGCAAGACCCGCGCGCCAGTTTTATCCGTTGTTTTTGGCGTTCTATGGATATTTATTCGACGACAATCACGGCTTTCGGCGCGCTGCCGTTTGCCATCTGCGCCAGGGCCGCGTCAGCCTGCTCCACGTTCTGGAACGGCCCTACGCGGACGCGGTAGAAGCTCTTTCCGGCGACATTTGTCGGGTAGACTTTCGCGCCTAGTGCGTTTGCCAGACGCTGGGCATTGGCCTGATCCGAAAAGGCGCCGGCCTGTACGAAAATGTTTGTGTGAACGACGGGACCCTGCGTTACGACCGGATCAGGCAGGAAGCGGCCATCCGGTGCGATGTGACCCTGCACGGGTTGAAGCCTGTCGGGAGACAGGGGCACGGATTCGACCGACGCGACCTTTGCCGGCTGCAGCGTATCGGCAGGCGTGAGCGTCGCAACGGAGAGTGCCGTTTGATCCGGATAAAGCGTGACAGGTTGTGACGGGTTTGCAGGACGCGCATTGCCATTGAGGGCAACCTCATAACCGCGCGTGTCTTTTCCGGCCTTGGCATCATTCGCGATCTGGCGGGATTCGGCGGGCAGCGTTTCGACGCGCACTTTCGCCGTCCCCTTTCCTTTGAAGCCGAGCAGATCGGCCGCACGGGAGGACACGTCTATGATACGTCCGCGCGCAAAGGGGCCGCGGTCATTCACACGCAAAACAACGGCGCGTCCGTTTTCAAGGTTCGTGACGCGTACAAGCGACGGCATCTGCAGCGTACGGTGTGCGGCGGTCAGTTCATTGGTGTTGAATTCTTCCCCGTTCGCCGTCTGTTTTGCGTGAAAGCCCGGGCCGTACCACGATGCGATACCCGTTTCGACGTAATCAAAATTTTCCTGCGGGTAGTATTCCTGCCCCATGATCAGATAAGGATTTCCGACCTTGTATTTTCCCTGTGAAGGCGTGCTCATCGCGGATTTTGCGACATGCGCGCCGAATTGCGTTTCCGCGCAACCGGTGACGATCAAAGCGGAGGCAAGAACAAGGGCGGAGAGTGTGTTTTTCATGATGTGTACGTCTTAACGGCTGGCGATGGCGTCGGCAAGCAGGCCGACGCTGGTGGCGAAATAGGTGGAGCGGTTCCACGACATGATTGTACGGTAATTGGAATATGCGAGATATGTTTCGCCGTCGATGCCGTCCGGTGCGACGACGTAGGCGGACATATTTTCGGACGGCAGCGGCGCACCGGATAGTTTACGCACGCCAAGGGCATTCCACTGTGCCAGTGTTTTCTGCGTTTTTGATTCGATCAGACTTGATTGAAAGCCTTGCGGCAGGCGGACGCGGCGTCCCCAGCGCTCCCCCGCTTTCCAGCCGCTTTTCGAAAGGTAATTCGCGGTGGAGGCAAAAACATCAAGCCGCGTGTTCCAGATATCCTTGTGGCCATCACCGTCTGCATCAACGGCGAAGTTCAGGAAGCTGGACGGCATGAACTGGTTCTGCCCCATGGCACCCGCCCAGGAGCCTTTCATGGCCTGTGCCGTGATGTGGCCTTCGTCGATGATACGAAGTGCCTTTAGCAGCTCGCCCTTGAAGAAGTCTGCGCGGCGCCCTTCCCATGCGAGGGTGGCCAGCGCATCGACGACTTTGAAGCCGCCCGTGTTGCTCCCGAAATTTGTTTCTATGCCCCAGAGCGCGATGACGTATTGCGGGGCGACGCCATATGTCTGCTCTACCCATTTCAACGCCTGATAATTGTCTGTCAGGAGCTGGCGACCCTTGCTGATCCGCTGGGCGTTGACGATGTTCTTTTTATACTGGGCGAAGGTGATTTTCTTTTCCGGCTGTTTGCGGTCAAGCTCTATGGCCTTCTGCACGATTCGCACGTCGCTCAGCGCCGCCTGAATAGTGCGTTGTGATATGCCCTGCTGTGCAGCCTCCTGGCGGAAATTCGCGAGCCATGTGGCGAAATCGGCGGCATTCGCCTTTGCGGGAGCAAGAAGGAGTAACGCGAGAAGCAAATTAAGGAGATTCTTGATCATCCTTCGATGGTACCCGCGAGGGGGGAATGAGAAAAGCTGTTTTTCCCGTCATGTAATAAACTGTGTTGCCGAGAAGCTCCTTCACCGCCAGTCCCAGCATGTAGAAATTTGCCGTAATGTTGGGTAGCGTGTTCGATAAAGCGTCTTCATATGTCGTTTTACGGTCGCAGGGATAAGGAATCACGCGCCAGCCTATTTTTTCAAAAATGCCTATCGCGCGCGGCATATGGTAGGCGGAGGTTACGACGGCCCATTTCTGCCCCTCCTCCGGTTTTACAAGTTCTTTGGAGTAGATGGCGTTTTCATAGGTGTTGCGGGATTTCTCCTCATACAAAACGTCGCGGTCGAAACGGGATAGCGCGAAGAATTTTTTCGTCGGTACGCTCTCCATCGCGGCGGGGTTCAGTATGTCCCCCGCTCCGCCGCTGGCGACAAGAACGGCGTTCGGGTTCGCGTTGGCGAGTTCCATGAAACAAAAAACGCGGCCTATCTGGCCGTTTGCGGTGATATTCCCTGTTTTATTGGACATGGCGCTTTCGAAGGCGCCGCCCAGAAGAATGATTCCGTCAATGTCGTCCGGCATGCGTTCAGGCGCAGGTACCCTATGTTCCAGCCAGGATAAAAGCAGCGGGCCTATGGGCAGAACGCCGAACAAAAGGATTAAAATCAGGGCGGTATTGGCGACCGCCTGCCCCGCTTTTTTGTGCCAGAAGCGCAAGGCCAGCCCCGCCGCCGCCATCAGGCAGAGGGCGTTCAGGGGCTGTACCAGCGCCCAGAGGATTTTGGACAGGGCAAAAAACATGTTTGATTCCTAGCAGATAGGGCTTGCCGATCCAAAGCGCTATCGCTAAGGTCTGGCTGTTCCGCGGATGAGTGGCAGAGCGGTTGAATGCACCGGTCTTGAAAACCGGCGAGGGTGCAAGCCCTCCGTGAGTTCGAATCTCACCTCATCCGCCATTTTCCCGCAATAGACGTTTTACTTGAATTGCGCCATAGTGCGTTTATGACAGATTCCGCAGCTCCCCTTCCTGTTTCCACACGCTTTACCGACATGACCGGGTGCGATTATCCGATCATCGTCGCGCCGATGTTCCTTGTCAGCAACGAGGATATGGTGGTGGCCGGGTCGAATGGCGGCGCTGTCGGGGCAGCCCCTTCCCTCAACTGGCGCACGCCGGAGGATTTCGAGGCCGCGGTCGTC
>QFNK01000132.1 GCA_003240795.1 Micavibrio aeruginosavorus
ATCTGATTGCCTCATGCCCCATTACCTTGCGGCGCATCATAGGCGTGCTGACCGTGCTATCGCTACCGCGCCCGGCCACCCTGTTGAAAGCGGTTTTCCACTATCTTCGTCGCGATCTGGCCGCAAGCCGGGAGGCTTGCTCGCAAGACGTGCTCAATATCCTGGCACGACTCGGTTATTTTTCCCGTTCTTCCGGCCTGAACATCCGCGAGATAGACAGCCGCATTCTCCCCGTCATCTTCGTGCATGACAATGTTCCGTTGATCATCCTTTCCAAAGAAGATCAAAAGCTGAAGATTTTCAGGAACGGTGAGGAAAGCTACATAGATGTCGAGCGTCTGCACCATACGAGTGGAAAAGCCATCACATTCGAACGGTTTGACGAGACAAGGCCGGCGACATCCAAATTCGTTCGCAGTGCTACGGGGAACAGCTGGTTCAGATCCCTGCTCGGCAGGTTTCATGGCACGTTCGCGCAAATATTGAGCGCAGGACTTGTCATCAACCTGATCTCCCTTGCTACGCCATTGATGATTATGCTGGTCTACAACCGCGTCATATCGACGGGAACGGTTGAAACGCTTCCCATGATCATGGCGGGTATGGCGCTTGCCATCGTGTTTGAGATTTTCCTTCGCAACACACGCTCCCGCGGGCTGTCGTGGATTGCGGCGCGCCTTGATAACAGTGTCGGGAATGTCATATTCGCGCATTTCCTGAACCTGCCTCCGTCGCTGATCGAGCGCGCCTCCGTTCCTGCCCAGATCGCCCGTATCAAGACATTTGAATCCATCCGCGACTTCTTCTGCGGCTCGGTATTTCTGTCGCTGATCGAAATGCCGTTTATCGTATTTGCGGCGCTTGCGATTTATTTTATAGCCGGAAGCCTTGTTCTCGTCCCTTTCGTGATGAGCCTTTTATACGCAATCCTTTTTATCGCCATCTATAAGAAGGTAAAAACATCCATCCGCATCGCGGCGCGCTCGAGTTCTACAAAACAGCAATTCGCAATAAATAGCTTTGAAAAAATTAGAGGAATCCGCGCATACGGCCTGACAGAAACCTGGATGAACAAATACCGCGACCTGTCTGGCAAGGAAATGATGGCGCATTTCCATTTAGGATTCCTCGGCATGGCGGGAGAAACGCTTGCCAATGCACTGACCATCCTGTCCGCCGCCGTTACGATCGCCTTTGGCGCGCATATGGTATGGACAGGACAGATCGGCACGGGCGCGCTGGTGGCAACCATGATCCTTGTCTGGCGCGTCACCACGCCGTTTTACAATTTCTGCACCATCATTCCCCGCCTCGAGCAGATCCGCCAGAGCATCATCCAGGTCAACACCCTGATGGATATGGAGACAGAGGATCAGAAGGCGAAATTCGCGTCCGTGCTTGCGGCGATCAAGGGGCGCATTACATTCTCCAACATATCCGTAAAATATCAGGAAGATGCGGACAGCATTCTTTCCGGCATGAGCATGGATATACAGGCAGGCGATATCGTTTCTATCACGGGCGAAAACGGCGCCGGGAAATCCAGCCTGCTTAAAATCGTCAAAGGGCTTTATAAACCCGCAACAGGATTCATCCAGATCGACGGATTCGATGTGCGCCAGCTGGACGGTCCTTCCCTTCGCCGCCAGATCGCGTATGTGCCGCAGCATGCCGATTATTTCGAGGGCAGCATCCTTGAGAATTTACGCCTCTGTAACCCGATGGCGTCCGAGGACGATGTCCGCGAAGCCCTGCGCCTTGCCGTATGCCTTGACGCGGTCGAAGCCATGCCGGACAAGCTGGACACGGTTATCAACCGTTACACGACCTTTGGCCTTCCGGACAATCTGGCGCTGCGTCTTTCGCTTGCCCGCCTTTACCTCCATACAGCTCCGATCCTGCTGATCGACGAAATCCCGAACAGCGTGCTATCCGGCAATGCCGGTAAAAACCTGCGGGATTATCTTGCGCGGATCAAAGGCAAACGCACGTGCCTGATCGTCACATACCGCGAGGACTTCATGACTATGTCCGACACAGTCCTTTATCTAAGACGCGGTCAAGCGCCCCTTTACGACACGCCCCAAAAACTCATGAAACTCATTACGGAGGCCGCATAATGAACAAGAGCAAGGAAAAGCAGCTAAGGCATCTTTCCCAGTCGCTTCAACTGGAGGAAGCCGTCAATCCCGCCATTATCCGGACAACGATGACAACGGTCAGTCTGGCCATCATCGCCTTTACAATCTGGGCAGGTTTTACCAATATCAACGAAGTAGCACGGACACCGGGTGAAGTCGTACCCGATGGATACGAACAGGTTGTTCAGCATCTTGAAGGCGGCATCGTCGACCAGATCAATGTCCGCGAAGGCGATATTGTTGAAAAAGGCCAAACCGTTATTATCCTGCGCGGCGCGGGGACGGACGAAGACCTTGAACGTGCGGTCAGCAAACAGACCTCCCTTTCCATGCAGGAAGAGCGTTTGCGCGCATACATAGAAAAGCGTCAGCCTGACTTCTCGCCCTTCGAGCAATCCCATGCCGATATCGTGCGCGACCAGAAAAATTTCTTTCAAAACATGCAAAGCGCGAACAATGAGGAACAGCTCGTCATCAAGCGCCAGATCGAACAGAAGCGGCAATCCATTACCAGCCTGTCCGTAGAACTCGAAACGGAAAGGCGGAATCTCCAAATCTCCTCAAACCTGTTCGAGAAGAAGCAGCAACTGCACGCCAAAGGATTTCTATCCGAAACAAAATTCCTTGAAGCCCAACAGTCGATGAATAAAATACAAGGCAGCGTTACGCGCATTCAGAGCCAGATGGCCACGGCGCGCGCGGAAATAGACGAGTATCAGAACCGTCTTACATCTTTAAGCCTCGGCCAGAACGACCGTATAAACGAGCGGCTCGATGCCATCATCGCGGAAAAAGAGCAGAACGGCGAAATCATACGCAAGCTGGAGGAAAAATCAAAACGGCTTGCGATACAAGCGCCTGTTACGGGTGTTGTAAACGGCCTTACCCTTAATACGATCGGCTCCGTCGTGCGGCCGGGGGAAACCATTATGAACATCGTTCCGGTTAATGAAGAACTTGTCGTCGAAGTCAAAATTCCGCCGCAGCATATCGGGCATGTGCATGTCGGACAAGATGTGAAGGTAAAACTCAGCAGCTATGACTTTTCCCGTTACGGTCTTGTCAACGGCAAGCTGGAAAAAATATCCGCCACCACATTCAACGGTCAGAACGGCGAGCGTTATTATCAGGGGAAAATCAAGGTCGAGCGGAATTACGTCGGCAACGATCGTCATCATCCCATCATGCCGGGCATGACCGTCATGGCCGAAATCATCACGGGTGAGAAGACGATCCTTCAATACCTTCTCAAGCCCATCCATAATTCTTTAAAGACAGCGTTTAGCGAACGATAAGGACGTATCATGAACCAGCAAGTCAAAAACATCGTACCGTTCCTGAGAAAGGACGAGGCACCGCTGAATATACTAGTGGTCGAGGATGACCGTCTGGAACGGATATTTCTGGGCCAGCAGATCACCGAGCTGGGGCACGTCATGGTCGAGGCGGAGAACGGCAAGGTCGCGCTCGACATATTGAACGACAATGCATCGGCAATTGACGTCATCATCATGGACAGGATGATGCCAGTTCTGGACGGGATCAGCGCAGTCCGGCGGATAAAAGAAAGCAAGATCCTTAAAGGCATTCCGATCATCATGGTCACCGGATCGTCCAGTTCAAAGGACATGCAGGAAGGCATAGATGCCGGTGTTTTCTATTATCTCGGGAAACCCGTAAACGAGGATGTTTTGAAATCCGTCCTTCTGGCTGCGTCGCGCGAATCCGCGCAGTACCGCCAGCTCGGGGAAGAATTACAAAAGCACAATTCGAGCTTCCATCTTATCCAGAGCTGTAAATTCTATCTCAATACGCTGGAACAGGCAGAAGTTATTGCCGCCTTTATGGCGCATTGCTTTCCCGATCCGCAGAGAACCCTTCCCGGTCTAGCCGAACTGCTTATCAATGCCATAGAGCACGGCACTTACGATATAGGATATGAATTTAAGTCGCAGCTGTTGGAAACCGGAACGCTGCGCGCGGAACTGCAACGCCGTGCAAAGCTTCCCGAATATACCGACAAATTCGTCGA
This sequence comes from Micavibrio aeruginosavorus, assembly GCA_003240795.1. Taxonomy (GTDB): domain Bacteria; phylum Pseudomonadota; class Alphaproteobacteria; order Micavibrionales; family Micavibrionaceae; genus Micavibrio_A; species Micavibrio_A aeruginosavorus_B. Next base: position 4,174 of record QFNK01000132.1, read on the forward strand.
GGCCATTATCACGCACAAGGACAACGGCATATATGCGGTGATTACGGATCAGGGAAAAGGATTTAACTGGCGCAAATACATGAATATCGAACCATCACGCTCCCACGACAATCACGGGCGCGGAATAGCGCAGGCCAATGCACTCAGTTTCGACAAGCTTACATTCAACGAGGCGGGAAACCAGGCCATCGGATTCGTCAGCAGAACCCCACAACTTCAATGGTAAAAAATGCGAAATTTTTCCTTACTCCTCGCGATGGTCGCTCCTGTTGCCCTATGGGTTGCCAGTACGGCTTCACTGACATATGAAAGTAGAACATCTTATAACTCTCTCATAAAAAGCCATGTCGATATAACGAATGATAACATCCGGGATATTTTTGACACATATCAGGACATATCCCTGAACTTCGCTTCATATTTCAGCGCATCGAAAATTGTTTCCAGAACGGAAATGAAAACATTCTTTGAGAAAACGAATTTAAAGAAGGGATTACAGGCGCAAAGAGACAGCATCCAGTATTACGGCTGGTATTCCCTGAAAGATCCCCAAAAAGACAGTTTTTTTATCCCGCACAACGGAAAAAATATATCCGCACAATTTCTAAAATCTCCCGCAAGGAGTATTGTTTCAGAATACACAACAGGTTTTCAATCAACCTATATAAAAGCCTCCGCAGGCGACAATCGCAAGATGATCGTCATGACGCAACCTTACAGTACCGGGCAGCAAACCACCGGATACATCTTTATGGCGGCGGCGATTTCAGAAATCAACAACATCATTGAATCCACATTGAAGCGGTCTTCCAATCTTTTGAACGTCAACGTTTCATGGGGAGAAGCCGATCAGAGTGCGTCCGGACCGGATATATATTTCCATCAGGCCAATTTCGGAACGGTTCCCGTATATTTGTATTTTTCTCCCAAACATGAATGGTCAGCGTTCGGATCGGAAAACAAGCCGGCCATGCTTACAGGAATTTTCGGGCTAATTATAAATATCCTTATTGCGACGCATTTGTACGGCATGGCGCGTCATACCATAAAAATGGAAGAGGAAAAGGATACGGCAAAAAACGATCTTTCTGAGAAGACAGCGTTCTATGCGAATATCCTGGAAAACCTTCCTGCCATACTGTTCGTGAAGGATGCGAAAAACGGCTATCGCTATACCATGTTCAACAAAGAGGCCGAAGAATTTTTCGGTTATAAACGCGAGTATATGATCGGGAAAAACGATTTCGATTTTTATGATGAAGACGATGCAACGGCCTACCGTATGTTCGACGAAGCTACAATGAGGGGCGGCAAAGTCATCAACATACCTTGCGAAACGGTAAAGACACCAACAGGAGAGTTTTTTGTATATACAAGAAAGCTGCCCATATACGACGCCAATGGCGAGCCCCAATATCTTATTGGCCTGACACAGGATATTACCAAACGCAAGAAGAATGAGATGGAGCTCGCCGAATACCGCGAGAATCTTGAAAAAATGGTCGACGAAAGGACTCGCCGTCTCAAAGACGCGTCATTGAAGGCCGAGGAAGCAAGCCGCCTCAAATCAGAATTTCTCGCAACGATGAGCCATGAAATCCGCTCCCCCATGAGCGGCATTCTTGGCATGGCGGAGCTTTTGATGGACACAAATCCGTCGCAGGAGC
>QFNK01000133.1 GCA_003240795.1 Micavibrio aeruginosavorus
GGATGAGTCTTTTTATCCCGGCAAGCATCTGGTCAAGAAATACGTGGTCCACGGCGATCACAAAAGCCACTGCGTTTCTTTCGACTGGCACGACAATATCCGTGTCGAGGTTCATGCCGGACTGACGGGCAAGCCGCTCGACCCGAAAGAGCTTCGCCAATATGCGGTCAGCTTTCAGGCACGTACCTATCTTGAGATAGAGACCGATGATACGGAAGATGAAGAAGGCTCCTCCGCCAGCGGCAAAGGCGGCGGCGGCGGTAAAAAGCCCGCGCAGAAAAAGCTGGAGGAAACAGCGCTGAGTTCTATGAGCGCCTTTAGTAAAACCGCGGACGGGATCGTATCCACGGCCGGCGAAATCAAGAAATTTGTCGTCATGGGACGCGAGATCGCCAAGGAAGGCTACGCGCAGGCATTTGAAAATCTGAAAGTGCAGCTATCGCAAGCCAAGATCATGGCCATGGACCTGATGAAAGGCGTATCTGACATCATTCACAAGGCCACACCGGGCGGCGGCCTGACCGCACGCGGGGACGAAACGATCAAATATAAGTACGATGCGGAGCGCACAGCCCCGATGTTCGGCGGGCTAACCCCCACTTAGATAAATTATTTCGTGGTAAAAATCCTTGGAAATCCCCCGCTTTGCGGGGGATTTTTGCATTGCGGGAACGCTCGCCATAAAAAAGCCGCTGAAATTTGCGATGGTGACGCTATGTTACTGACAGGAATTCAATCAGACACCTCGTTAGATATATGGGCACTTATTTGAACGGCAACGACAATACCCCCGGCTGGAACAAGGAAAACGACAAGATTGTCGTTCTTCCCACACTTGCGGAACGCGACAAAGCAAGACGCGATCAGGAAAAGGCGCAGGCGCAAGCGAATGCCGAGCCTATGATCAACATGCCGCCTGTTACATTGACCCTTATTCTTGTTATTCTCGGCATCCATCTTGGCATGAACTATGTCCTGCCGGATGATATCGCCGGATGGATCATCATGAATCTCGGTTTTGTGCCGGAGGCTTTCAATACCACGCCCCTCAATCCGCCCGTTCTTGCCAGCACGATTACCCATATGTTTCTTCATGGAAGCTGGATGCATGTGGTCATGAATATTTTCATGCTGGCGGCGTTCGGTAGCGGTATCGAGCGCTGGCTCGGCTCACGGCGCCTGCTGATCCTGTTTTTTGTCAGCGGCCTCTTCGGCGCGGCGGCACATTACATCCTGAATACCCACTCCCTTTTCCCGATGATTGGCGCGAGCGGCGGTCTGAGCGGCCTTTTCGCCGCCGCCATCGTCATGCTCAACCGCGGCCAGCGTGAAATGGGCGGACGCATCGGCATCCTTCCCTTTGCACTCCTCTGGATTGGTCTTTCGATCGCGTTTGGCATGCTCGGCGGGCCGGACGGCAGCATGATCGCCTGGGCCGCGCATGTCGGCGGCTTCCTCGGCGGCTTTGCCGTTTTAAAAGCGATGAAGATCTAGTATGTCTCGATCATCAGCGGATCCAGGTCCGCCCCGTTATCGAGAGAGCGTGACACGATCTTCGCGCCGCCGACGGGAATTCCCCATTCAATCGTATTGAACGATCCGTGCGGCAGGGCCACCGGTGACCATCTGTCGTAAATATTTCCGCTCAACGTGCAGTACCAGACAGAATCAGGTGCGGCAGATGCCGCCTTGTCCAGCCAGCCGCGCACCATCGCCGCGTTGTGCGTGGATACTTCCTCTACATCCGCGCGCAGGCGGTAAAGACGTGCTGTCGGACGGATGTACTCCGCCGTCGTCAGATAGGCTTTCGCCTCGCCGCTCAAACCGCAATCCATTGCGGCCTTTGCAACGGCGATCTGTGCGTCCGCGCTGTCAGGGCGCAGGACAGCCAGCTTCTCAAACCAGCGCACACGGCGCAGCGGATCGGCGGAGGCATCGGGAGACAGCTTTTCCCACAGCGCCGCGAGGTCAGGATGCGGATTGACCTTCCACGCCTTTTCGACAAGCGCGGCCGCCTTGCTCTTTTTGTTTTTCTCCAGATAGATTTCGCCGAGACGCAGGACCGTCGGCACGAAATGCGGATCGAGTTTTAACGCGCGCTCCAGCCTGTTGATCTCGCCATTCTCGTCGCGTGCAAGGCGGTGTTCCCCCGCAAGGACATGGAGGAGCGCGATTTCGTCTTTGCGCGCACGGTCTTTTTCAATCGCACCTTGCTTGCGGGCGCGGTCAAGAAGCTGCATGGCGGCGTGCCAGTGCTTGTTTTCGATTTCGAGTTCATAAACCGTTTTCAAAACCCACGGCTGTTTCGGGTTCTTGTCGAGCGCGACCCGCGCGAATGACAGCGCGCCGACAGGGTCGCCCGCGTCAATGGAGGATTTCAAGAGACCACGCACCCCGAAGAACGCGGCGTCCTTGTCATGAAGCAGTTTTTCAAAAGACTGGCGTGCATCCCCCTCGTCCCCGCGCAATCTTGCCGCCTGCGCTTCGAGCAACAGCGGCAGGCCTGTTTCATCAGGAAGGAGCTTTCTTACCTCGCGGGCGAAGCCGCTGGCTTTTTTCGCATCGCCTGCGGCGATCGCGACAAAACCGCGCGTCAGTGCCTGAAATCCTTTGCGGCGGTTTTTCTCGATACGGCGGCGGGAAAATTTTTCAGGTGCGTTGACGACCGCGCCGATAATGCGGAGAAGGCCAACGGCAACGATTGCGATCAAAACGGCAGCCAGAAGGAAGATGCCCAGATTGCCGGAAACGGAATATTCATTCCAGACGATATCGACCGTGCCGCGCTGGGAGAGCAGCCACACCGCCGCAACGACGATGATGGAAAGCTGAATGAAAAACCACAATGCGCGCAGCAAAGGCAACCTCTTTTTGTTATTGAAGAGGGACTATCCTATCACTCGGTCTGGCCGGAGGAAAACCCTTTAAATCCCTTGGGCGCCGGCATGATGGCAAAGCCGGATTTTTCATCCTTCACGACATTCTGTCCCGTCGGCAGCGCATTTTTGATCTGGCTCGTGACATCCTGCACCGTTTGCCCCGCATTGTTCACGGCATTGCCAGCGGCGCCGGATGCGGTGGAGAAATCCGTCCCCACATTCGCGACGATCATCTGGCGCAGCATGTTCTGAACCTGTTCGGCCAATACCGTTGCTTCGGCTTGTTCGATGAAAGGCTGCGCCTGCACGCGCGCGTCACCGTTGAGGGACTGCAACGTAGAGATCGCGCCCTGAACATCACCGGCATCCAGTTGTTCCTGCGCGCGGGCGACTGTCTTCTGCGTCGGCGTGCCGCCAACAAGTTCGCCGTCTTTCTTGACATTCAACACTTGCGTCAGGCGTGCTTTCGCCTTATCCGACACGGAAACGTCTTCGCCTTTCAGGGACGAGAAGACGATATCACCTGCCATTGTTTTAAATTCCTTGGACAGGCCTTCGCTTGTCAGGACGCCGCCTTTTTCCGCTTGCGGGGTCAAACGCGTCAGCGCCGCCTGCAATTGCGGATCATCTTCACCGACCAGTTTTTGCAGCAGGACGACATCATCCTCGAACGGGACGTTTCTGTTCAGGGAATCGCGAAGCTGCGAGAATGCGATCAGCAATGCCGCCGCTTTCAGATCATTTCCGGAAACGCCTTCGAGCGTCTGCGCCAGCGGATTTTCAGGCTGCGCCTGTACTTCGGCAAGTTTCTGATCGATCGTGTTTACCTGACCGTCGAGGGAGTCGACGATTTTCGAGAGTTCGGCAACGGATGCATTCAACTGGTCCTGACCGGACATCGTAACTTCAAGATTGCGGATACGCGCTGTCAGGTCTTTCAATGCCTGACCGCCTTCCATGTCGCCGAATTTCGCTTCGAGGACGGACATCCTGTCGGAGAGGGAACCGGCATCCGCGGCCAGAACGGTTTTGGAAATATCCTGCGCCTGCTGCGCAACCGTCTGCACATCCGCGCGGATCGTTTCCGCTTCCTCGCGAAGCTCCGCCATGCGCTTGCGCATTTCTTCGGGAACCATGTCTTTGATGAAACCCGCACTCTCATTCATCGCCTGGACATCTTTGTCAACCGCGCCGACCTTGCCTTCCAGCGTTGCGATCTGCGCGTCATGTTTTTCTATTTTCTGCGCACTTGGCCACAGGGCAACGGCGGCGGCGCCGCCGAGCAGTACGACAACCGTAAGTGCCGTCCATAGGCTGGTGCGGGCTGCCTTTTTCTGGCCAAGCGCAATCGCGGCCATCAATTCATCGTGCGTAGGATCGATGCGGTTCGAGAAGGAGGCAGGCAATTCGCGCGGCTGAGGACGCACCAGCGGCTCAACCGTGATTTTCGGCTCATCCCTGTCGAGGTCGATTTTTTCTTCATCCGCAACCGCGCTCTTTGATACGGGCGGCATGACAGGCACGTCCTGCTTGTCCAGAAACACGCTGTCCGAGGCTTTGACGCCTTCCACAACAGCGGAAACGCTGGCCGAGCCGATCACAGGGGCATCAGAGATAAGGTCGGAAAGATCGATCCCGTTTTCCTGCGCGGCGCGAAGGATATCATCGCGGCGGACGCCCGGGATTACGTCACGTTTTTTCCAGCCTTGAACCGTTGTCACGGGCGCACCGACTTTTGCCGCCATCGGGCGGATACCGCCAAAGCGTTCGATGATGGCAGATGCGTTCTTCAGGACATCGGTCTCTTCAAGGCTCATGATCTCTTCCTCAGATTACGGAAATTTTTTCCACAAGTTCCATCATACCATCGCGATCCGGTGTTTGCGAAACGAGGGTTTGTGCGAAAGGCAATACGGAAACAGACTCTACCACGCCCTCGCCGATACACAAGGCCTTTGTGGTTCGCAACGCGTACGCCCTGTCATATTGCTGAACAAGGCTTGTAAAAGTCTCCGCGCCGCGGCGTGAGAAAAAGAGGCACGCGGCAACCTCGCGCTTATCAAGCTTTCTCAACAGGTTAAGAGACAAGCTCTCCGCAGGGACAGTGCGATAGGCCACGATCTCATCCATGACAATACCGCGCGCCGCCATCATCACGGTCAGGTCGACGGAGATATTTTCCGCCCGCACATACAAGGGGCGTACGTTTTGACCGCTTAGCCCGGCTTCCAAAAGCGCGGCGAGATCATCCCCCGTCCCTTGCGCGTTTTTAATGTCGGTAAATCCGGCGGACATCGCCGCCTCCGCCGTGTTGTCGCCGACGACATAGGCCGGATTGCCGCGCCCTTCCGGAACCGCCTTCGCATAGGCCCCCACGCCGTGCGCGGATGTAAAAACCAGCGGCCTGTCATTGTCTGTTTGTATAGGGGAATCTGTGAACTCGACCTGCAGGATCGGCTCGAACAACGGTTCAAAACCGCATGCTTTGATTTTTGCGGCCAGATCGTCCTGCCCTTCGCCCGGCGTGCGAAAAACCGCGACTGTGCCGGTCATGCGAAAATATCGGACGGAATGCGTTCTTTCAGGCGGGCGGCGATATCACGTCCCAGCGTCTCCGCGTCTTCGATAGAGGCAACCGCGCCGCTCACGGAATCTTCAAAAAACCGCAAGCCGTCACCCGACGCCACGGCCAGTTTGAAATCCATGTCATTGCCGCGCATTACCGCGAACGCGCCGATCGGCGTATGGCAGGAACCGTCCAGAACTTGTAGTGCTGCGCGTTCCGCAGCGCTGGTAAGGCCGGCATTCTTGTTGTGAATATTGTCCAATATTTTGCGAGTCTCGTGATCGGCCACGCGCGTTTCGATCGCAATCACCGCCTGACCGCAGGCGGGCA
>QFNK01000134.1 GCA_003240795.1 Micavibrio aeruginosavorus
GTTCTTGCTTCCGCGTAGCGAAACAGGCTTACGAGAAAGCCGGTCAGTACGCCTACATCGGCCGCAAGCAGAAGAAACGCAATTTCCGCAGCCTGTGGATCCAGCGTATCAATGCTGCTGCCCGCCTGAACGGCATGACGTACTCCACGTTCATGAACGGCATGATCAAATCCGGCCTCGAACTGAACCGTAAGGTTTTGTCCGAAATCGCGATCCATGATCCGGTTGCCTTCACGGCGCTGGCGAAACTTTCCGCCGACACGCTGAAAAAAGCCGCCTAATTCAGGCTTTTTAAGATAAAGAATTTAAAGCAGCCCTTCGGGGCTGTTTTTTATTGCCCTCTGCATAAGCCATAGTTATGGTTAGTTACGCACAACAATCGGAGGGGAGCATGGGAATTCTAGCAACATTTTTTCGCGTATTCGGAGAAGACAGACGCTCCCTGGACAATCATACACCTGCGCCGCATCGCCCGCGCGCCGGTTTCGAAGATCTTCACGCATTGCTGGTCGGAACAAACGAAAAAACGCGCAAACAGCCCGCCCAAGCCGCGCCGGCCCTGAAACGCTAAATCACTATCCTTGCTTTTGAAGCAGGGATACGACCTCCGGCTGCGCCTTACCGAACAACCAGCCCTGCCCTTTATCAACGCCGATATCGCGCAGATATTTCGACTGGTCTTCCGTTTCCACGAATTCGGCCACGACATAGATATCAAGCTCGTGACACATCTGCGTCAGGTTTTTGATCATCGTCGCATCACGCGGTGAATTGAGGATGGCCTTTGTGTAAACCCCGTCGATCTTGACACCATCGACGCCGAGTTTGTGCAGATACTGGAACGACGCGGCACCCGCGCCGAAGTCATCGAGACATACCTGATGCCCCGCTTTACGCAGCTGCTGTATAAAGCCGTCGACCATATCGAGGTTTTTGATATTGCTCGATTCAGTGATCTCAAAAAGAACATGCTTCGCCGCATCCGGATATTCTTTCAACGTCTTGATAAGCGAAGCCACAAACTGCTCGTTCTGGATGGAAACGCCGGACAGGTTCACGGCAAGTTTGCCGATATTATCCTTCTTGTGCTTGTCGGCATATTTCAACGTCTGGCGGCACACCGACATATCGATATCCGGCGCGATCCCCACATCTTCGCCAAGCACGATCAGCTCATACGGGGAATCCTCCGTGTTGAAACGCGCCAGCACCTCGTGGTGCGTAACATTCAGGGTCTGAAGCTCGACAATCGGCTGGAAGTGGATGCTGAACCGCTGGTGCGAGATGATGTTCTTGAGGTTCTTGATCTTGTTCGTGTTTTCCTCAAGGAAGAATTTGAACGACTTCTTGAGATCGTCGCCGCAATTCTCCAGCCCGTCCTTCTCCATCTTGTTCATCGTATAGATAATGGCGCGCGTGGCTTCACGCTCCGTCAGGCTCGGCAGATCGCCCTCGACCGTTTTTGACTTGATATCGATGACGTCGTCCATCTTGAATTTCTTGGCGACGTTTTTGATTTTTTCTTCGAGCGTGGCGGTCAGGTCCTTCGCCCCGGCCTCCTGCAGGATCACGTATTTTCCGTCTTCCAGGCTTGCCGCCGTTTCGCCGTCGATGGACGCCGCCATGACGACTTCGGCGATAGAGCTCATAAAGCTGCTCCAGCTGTCTTCATCCAGCTTAGACTGTTGTTCCTTCAATCCCGCAAGTTCGAGAAGCGTCATGTCCGCATTCGCGCCCGCCGCCATCAATTCCGGAATTTTCTTCGCGATCAACGTTTCGAAATCGGTGCTGCTGGAAATCTTCGGCGGCGCATCGGCCTCAAATCCCATGATTCTTAGAAGCCCGTCACCTTTGGCAACCGAAACATAAAGCGATCCTTTTTCCTCGATCGAAAAACCGGAAATAAACGCGCGGACGCCCGGCGTTTCTTCGGCAGGATTTTTGATGGTGACCAGATACGGTCCCTGCTTGCTGCCCGCATGCGCCTTTTTCTGCATGCCTTCCAGAATGGGAATATCGTTCGCCGAAAATAATTTGCGCGAATCCATATGGTACAGGCCGTTGTCATCGTGTCCTGTAAAGAATTTTGTGGCGCCGGTGGTGAAGACGATCTTCCCCTCCCGATCTATCTCAATCAGGAAGTCCGCACTGGCGAAAGCGAACGCAAGAAAGCGGTCGCGCTGTGATTTCAAATCGTGATCGGCAGACATAAAGGCCCAAGATTTTGTTAACCAATTGTATCCTGCAACCCGTCAAAAATTCGTAAATTCATTATGACCAAACCTGCGAATTTACGCCCCTTGCGTTCACCTTTTGTTTTGGATAAGCATGGGGCATGACACATCTCGCCGTATTCGACTGGAATGGAACGCTCTTCGACGACACCGCCGCAACGCTGAAAGCGACGAACAGCTGCCTTCGCTCCTTCGGCCGGCCGGAAATCGACCTGCACACCATGCAGGAAACCTTCTCTTTTCCGCTGATCCACTTCTACGAAAAAATGGGCGTTCCGGTGGATGAATATCTCGCCCGCGCCGACGAGGAAGGCTCCGTCTTCCTGAAAACATATGAGGAGGCGGCGACGGAATGCGCGGTCATGGACGGCGCGTTCGAGCTGCTCGAATGGCTCAACGCAAACAACGTCCACTGCATGGTTTTATCGAACCATCTTCAGCACTGTCTGGATCTCGACGTCGTCAATCTTGGCATCGCGCCTTACATGAAAGACATCTCCGGCAACGAAACGAAGGCGACGATTACACAGGGCCTGTCCAAACAAATACGCCTCGAAGCCTATATGAAAGAAAAAGGCTTCAAGGCAGAGAAGACGTTCATCATCGGCGATTCCCATGAAGAACCCGAACTCGCCAAACGCCTCGGCATTCTGGGAATCAGCATCGCCGGCGGCCTTCTCTCCGCCGCGCGGCTTGAAAAATACAAGGCCGATTACATTATCCGGAAACTTCACGAACTCCGCCCGATCCTCCAAAAACACTGGAATCTTGCCTAGCGGCAGTAATTTCCATGTGCTTCTTTAAATCACAATGACTGATTTTCAGCCACTTAAGCGCAACTGAAAACGGCACAAAGTTTGCATGATAAAATCTGTAACCTTCACAATGCAGGACGCATCATGACGACCATTAGCGGAAGCCAGTTTAACGTTTCCCCCTTTGAAAAACTGGGCATCACCGTCTCGAATAAAAAAATGACGGATGAGGAGATTGAAAAGTTCAAGAAACTACAGGAACAGGGCGCAAGCCAGACCGGCACCGCCGCCACAGGCCTGTTAAATACTCCTATCGCCGTTAAGGGCACCGGAAAAACGGACCATGCCACGCTCGAAAAAGAACGCGCACGTGTCGAAGGCAACGTCACAACGCCCCAGACGAAACTCGCGGCCCAGACGATGGGCTCTGAAGACGCCCCATCTTCTTTGGATCAAGCGGTTGGAAGAACCGTAGAGGAAGAATTTTTGGATTTTTCCCGCAAACCCTGGCAAGAGAGAATGCGCGCGATGATCCTGAAATCCATGGGATTGAGAGAGGAGGATCTTGCCAATATTTCTCCTGAAGACCGCGAGAAAATCGAGGCCAAGATCAAGGAAAAGATCGACGAGGAAATCCGTAAAAAGACCGGCATGAACGCAACGGGCGCGGCCAGCGCCATAGCGACCGCTTAACGGACTGAAAAACCCCGAAAAACTCTGGAAATCGGCGGTTTCTTCGGGTTATATAGTCGCCATGACAAATATAGCCCAACTCAAAGACGAGCTGACCGGTCTTATCTCGGCGGCAAACGACCTGCAAAAGCTGGAGGAAGCGCGCGTTGCCGCCCTCGGCAAGAAGGGCCGCATTACCGACCTGATGAAAAGCCTCGGCGGCATGGCCCCGGAAGAGCGCAAGGATTTCGGCGCCGCCGTCAACGCGCTGAAGGATGAAGTCTCCGCGCTCATCGACCGTCAGGAAAGCGCCTTGAAAAAGCAGGCGATGACAGACCGCCTTGCCCGCGAAACCATCGATGTCACCCTGCCCGTTCGCCCGGAAGCAAAAGGCAGCATCCATCCGATCTCGCAAACGATGGACGAGCTCATCTCCATCTTCGGCTCCATGGGCTTTGAACTGGCCGAAGGGCCGGACATCGAGGATGACTGGCACAACTTCACCGCGCTCAACTTCCCGCCCGGCCACCCCGCACGCGAAATGCACGACACGTTCTACCTGCCCGACGATGCCGATGAAAAGGGCGAAGCCGCTAAGAAACTTCTGCGCACGCACACATCGACCGTCCAGATCCGCCACATGATGGGCAAACAGCCGCCCTTCAAAATGATCTGCATGGGCCGTGTGTACCGTTCCGACTACGACATGACGCACACGCCCGTCTTCCACCAGTGCGAAGGCCTTGTCATCGACAAAAACATCAATATGGGCCACCTCAAGGGCTGCCTGCTTGATTTCTGCCGCGCCTATTTCGAGGTGGACGACCTGCCTCTGCGCATGCGCCCGTCCTTTTTCCCGTTCACGGAACCGAGCGCGGAAGTCGATATAGGCTGTTCCCGCAAGAACGGCGAACTGAAAATCGGCGCCGGCGACAGCTGGCTCGAAATTCTCGGCTCCGGCATGGTGCACCCGAATGTTTTGAGAAACTGCGGTATCGATCCGGATGAATATCAGGGCTTTGCCTTCGGTATGGGGATCGAGCGTATCGCGATGCTGAAATACGGCATTCCAGACCTCCGCACCTTCTTTGACTCCGACACGCGCTGGCTCTCGCATTACGGCTTCGACCCGCTTGACCGCCCCAACCGCACGACCGGCACGAAAGGCTAAACGACCATGAAATTCACGCAAAGCTGGTTGAAAGACTATCTCGACACGAACGCCTCTCTTGATGAGATCGCGGTACAGCTCACCGCCCTCGGCCTCGAACTCGAAGGCATAGAGGACCGCGCAAAGGACTTCGCCGCGTTCAAGGTCGCTTTCGTTGAAAAGGCCGACAAGCATCCGGACGCCGACCGGCTGAAAGTCCTTCTCGTGGATACAGGCAAGGAAAAACTGCAGGTCGTCTGCGGCGCGCCGAACGCGCGTCAGGGCATGAAGGGTGTGTTCGCACCCGACGGATCTTTCATTCCGGGCACGGGCGTCACGCTGAAAAAAGGCGTGATCCGCGGCCAGGAATCCAACGGCATGATGGTGTCCGAACGCGAAATGGGTCTGTCCGACGACCATGACGGCATTATCGAAGTGGACGCAAAATACGAACTCGGCACACAGTTCGCCGACATATACGGCCTGAACGATCCTGTCGTCGATATTGCCGTCACGCCGAACCGCGCCGACTGCGCCGGTATACTGGGCGTTGCGCGCGACCTCGCCGCGGCCGGCCTCGGCACGCTGAAAGAGCCGGATGCAACGCCTGTCAAAGGCACGTTCAAAAACCCGGTCGAAGTAAAGATCGAGGAAAAAGACGGCTGCCCCCTCTTCCTCGGCCGCTATATCAAGGGCGTAAAGAACGGCCCGTCGCCTGAATGGCTGCAGCAACGCCTGAAAGCAGTCGGCCTGCGCCCAATCTCCGCATTGGTGGATATTACCAACTATTTCTCCATCGGCCTCTGCCGTCCCCTGCACGTTTTCGACGCGGACAAGCTGAAAGGCAACATCACCGTCCGCGCCGCCAAAAACGGCGAGAAACTGGACGCGCTAAATGACAAGACCTACGAACTC
>QFNK01000135.1 GCA_003240795.1 Micavibrio aeruginosavorus
ATGAACAGAGGTAAAGTAGCACTTTTTATCGGAGCAGATATAACGGCACATCTTGTGCTGAATAAGATCGTGCCTGAATTTAAAAATGCCGGATACACACCTGTTGTTTATCTGCCTAAGCACAAGGCCTCCCCAAAAGCCAATCAGCCTGAACTGCGCGAAGCCGCTTTTTACGAGCGTCATCTTACCAATAACGTTGTCTATCCATTTTTGGAAAAAAATCCTGCAAAAAATCCTGATTTCCTAAGCCCTAGCGCGCTAGCTGAAAAAGAGAAAGTTCATCTGGAATACATCGACAACGTGAACGATGTAAATTTTGTAACGCGCCTTAAAAATGATGCCGCCTATGTTGGAGCTTTGTCCGTAAGATGTTTCCAGATTTTCAAACCGGAAATCATCAACGTATTTAAAGAACGTGAATTCTTTCTGAACTCACATCCGGGCGTATTACCGACTTACAAAGGCGTACTCTCAACCGTTCGAGCAATGGCCTCGGCTGAGCGTGAATATGGATGGACACTGCACGAAGTTGATGAAGGCATCGACACCGGTGATATATTATGGGTTAAGGCCAAGAAAATGGACCTTAGCAAAACAGGACTTATGGCGAATATAGACATGGCCATGATCGGCGCGGATTCAATCAAGCGTGCGATTGATGAACTGAAAGAAGGCAATGTCTTAAAAGGCTATCCGCAGGATTCATCCAAGGGCGCTTACTACAGCTACCCAACACGTGAAGAGCTTAACGAGTGGAATTCCATCGGCCTGCGACTGGCGGATGCAGAAGAAACAAGAAATGTTCTCGTTGAAAAATTCAGCAACGCCACTACCCCTCACGGTAAAAAGCTGAGCGCGGAAATTGAAAAAGCTATTGACTGCTGGAAGCTGGAACAAAGTGAACAAGCACCTTGTTTTGCAAGCATGTTTTCGCCTCCTATGAATACTCTGCCGCCCCCGCGGAAAAGACCGTCAACGTCAAATCAGATTGTTCCGGCTTAGACATTTTTTTGCCTGAATATACGTTTCCAAAAGACCTTTTTCTAAATCCGTTTCCGCTTGCCAGCCCATAGCGCTCAGCCGCGTACAATCGAGGCGTTTTCGCGCGGCGCCGTCCGGCTTGCTAGCATCAAAATCGACCCTGCCCTGAAATCCGGCAATATTCGCAATCATGCGGGCGAGCGCGGCGATGCTGACCTCCTCCCCGCTCCCGATGTTGATATGGCTTTCTCCATCGTACCGCTCGCATATAAATAATGCCGCGCGCGCAAGATCGTCGACATGCAGGAACTCCCGCAAGGGCGCGCCCGTCCCCCAAAGGGTCACACTGTCCGCACCGGTCTTCACCGCGTCTGCGAATTTCATCATCATCGCCGGAATGACATGGCTTCTCTCCGCATCATACCGGTCATACGGGCCATAGAGATTGGTTGGCATGACGGATATATATCGCCGCCCGTATTGCCGCCTGTAAAACTGACACAGCTTGATGCCCGCAATTTTTGCAATCGCATAGGCCTCGTTCGTCGGCTCCAGCGAACCGGTCAGAAGTGCCTCCTCCACAATCGGCTGCGCCGCATCGCGCGGATAGATGCAGGACGACCCGAAATAAACGAGCCGTTGCACGCCCGCCTTATGCGCTCCGTCGATCACATTTTGCGCGATTGCCAGATTGTCACGGATAAAATCCGCCGGATAAGAAACATTCGCGCCGATACCGCCCACACATCCCGCTGTCAGAAAAACCGCATCCGGCTTTTCCGCCGCCAGCCAGCCAAGCGCCGCACGCTGATCCGTCAGGTCGAGCGCGCTATGCGGCGCTGATAAAAGAACGACATCCCCCCGCGCCTCCAGCGCACGGACAATAGCCCGCCCGACCATGCCCGTCTCGCCCGCGACAAAAACGCGCGATCCGGCCAGCGGAAACATCAGGCCGTCATGATCCTGTGCGCAAAACGCCGCAGGGCTTTTCAAAATGGAATACATGAAACAGGGACCGCTTCACTGGTTGCGCCATACCTATGTATGACGCAATCAAAAGTTGCGGTCAACTAGAGCGATGGCTTGAAGGATTGATTGTTGCGCATGACAAGGCTCGCCGGCCCGGCATCCTGCGTCGGTGCGGAAACGCCGTGCGTGACGTCGAATCCCGATAATGCCATGACGCCTTGTGTAAACGAGGCGCCGCCCGTGGAAGATGAAATCTTGGCATCAAATCCGTTCAGTGCTTCCGACAATGGCTGTCCTACAATCGGGTTCATATCGCGGGCCTCATGGTCTGGACATACGCAACCGCCGTAATGCACCCTGGAAACGCTTCCTTGGGCGGATATTCAACAATACCGACCTGGCTAAAGGTGGAAAGAAGGCTGAACACCTCGGGATCCTTATAAGGAAATTTCGCAATCTCGTTATACCCCGCTTTGATGCGGATTTCGTCAGGGCTGGCCGAAACAGTGTAATTGTCGGCACCACGCGGCAGGTTTCCGGGCAGCACGATTACCATGCTTCCGTCATTTCCCTTGATAAAATCGCAGCGGTCGAACATTTCTCTCGTCCCTTGACGCGTTTCGGACCTTTTAAGGCCTCTCTACGGCAGACTATGCCACCCTTCTTAATATTTTATGAAATATGGCGGACCAAAGGCAAATTTCCTCAAACCTTGCCAAAACCTTAACGCCGCCTATTTCATGGGAATACTGGAAACAAAACCGTGCACAACTCGTCCCGCACAAAAGCGCCGCGCTTGCAGGACCGTCCCGGACATTTATAGAGTCCGCACAAGAGTGGACTGTTTATTAGCGGCGTATATTTAAAAAAACCAAGTAGCAAAGACGTAGCCGCCCTTGATGGATTTTTCGGTAAAGAACGGATATTCGCAAACCATCCCCCGCCCGCAGCAACCTGCGGCCGGCAAGGCGCAGCCGCAACCGGATACTTCCAAGGCCAACGATAATACACCGCTTCCCGTTGTCTATTCCCCCGCCACCTCATCCCGCTCGCTTCAGTCCGGCACGCGGCTCGTGTCCGAAAACAATGAAACCATCGGCGCGAACGGCTTTCGCCGCACCGCGACGTATGAGCGTGAAGACGGCCGCCGCTTTTTCCGGATGGAAGAACTCTCCCTGACCACACAAGGCGCGCGCCGCACAGTGACCCAGCAAAACCCGTCGGGCAGTATCAGCGTGTACGAGGAAGTGCTCGACCGTCAGGACAGCGGCGCCTTCCGCCGCACCCAGCGTTTTCAGGACGGCACCGGTGACATCTCCACGCAAGTGACAGAAGACTACACGGTAACCGACCCGTTTATCCTCTCCGGCGGAAAAACGGCGTTCTCCTATATATCGCCGGCGGCGTTTCAGCCAATGCGCGGAACGCAGCTTGATCTTCGCGCCTGAGAGGCCCATTATCCTTGTGCATTGAACAATTTCACAAAGGACATTCGCCATGCTCAAAGGAAAAACAGCCATCGTCACAGGATCGACCAGCGGTATCGGACAGGGTATGGCCCATGCGCTTGCCATGGCGGGCTGCAACATCGTCCTGAACGGTTTCGGCGATGCCGGCGCGATTGAAAAAGACCGTGCCGCCCTCGAAAAAGATTCCGGCGTGAAAGTCATCTACAACGGCGCCGACATGACAAAGCCGGGTCAGATCGAATCGATGATCGTCGAGGCAAAATCCAAATTCGGCTCCGTCGATATCATCGTCAACAATGCAGGTGTTCAGCACGTTGCCCCCGTTGATGAATTCCCGCCGGAAAAATGGGACCAAATCATCGCCATCAACCTGACCTCCGCCTTTCACATGACGCGCCTTGCCGTGCCGCATATGAAAGAGGCCGGATGGGGACGCATCATCAACCTCGCCTCCGCCCACGCCCTCGTCGCCTCCCCCTTCAAGAGCGCCTATGTCGCTGCCAAGCACGGCATCGCGGGCCTGACAAAAACCGTTGCGCTCGAACTCGCCGAGAAAAAAATTACCTGCAACGCCATCTGCCCCGGCTACGTCAAAACGCCTTTGGTGGACAAGCAGATCGGCGATCAGGCCAAGGCGCGCGGCATATCGGAAGAAGACGTAGTGAAAAACGTCATCCTCGGCGCGCAGCCGACCAAGCAGTTCACCACCGTAGAGGACATCGGCGCACTCTGCGTCTTCCTCTGCTCCGACGCCGCGAAAAACATCACGGGCTCGATCCTCCCCATCGACGGCGGCTGGACGGCTGCTTAACCGATGGCATCGAAAGCCGAACCGAAAACCAAAAAAATTAACCTCGCCCTTCAGGGCGGCGGGGCGCATGGCGCGCTGGCCTGGGGCATTCTCGATGCGCTCCTCGAAGACGGGCGGCTGGAGGTTGACGGTTTTTCCGCGACCAGCGCGGGCACGATGAACGCCCTCGCCTTCGCGCAAGGCTATCACGAAGGCGGGCGCGATGGCGCGCGGGCGAAGCTGGAGGAATTCTGGTGGGAAACGTCCAAGGCTGGCGCATTCTTCTCCCCCGTGCGCGGCAACCCCATGGAACGTTTTCTGGGTCTCGGCTCCGGCGAAAACCCGCTGGCCTATTTCATGTTCGATACGATGACGCGCATCCTGTCGCCGTATCAGTTCAACCCGCTCGACATCAATCCATTGAAAGATGTATTGGAGCGCGTGATCGATTTCGACAAAGTCCGCGCCTGCGAAAAACTGAAAATGTTCATCAGCGCGACCAACGTCCGCACCGGCAAGGTCAAAGTCTTCCGCAGCGAGGAAGTATCGCTGGATGTCGCCCTTGCCTCCGCCTGCCTGCCGTTCCTGTTCAAGGCGGTGGAGATCGACGGCGAACATTACTGGGACGGCGGCTACACAGGAAACCCCGCCCTCTATCCTCTTTTCTACCAGACGGAGACAAGCGACGTCGTCATCATCCATCTGAACCCGCTCTACCGCGAGGAAATCCCGACGACCGCCCCCGCCATCATGAACCGCCTGAACGAGGTTTCCTTCAACGACTCCCTTTTGAAAGAACTCCGCGCCGTCGCCTTCGTGAAAAAGCTGATCGAACACGATATGATCCGCGACGAATACAAACATATGTACAAGGACATTCTCGTCCATTCCGTGCGCGCGGACGACATGATGAAGGAATTCTCCGTCACCAGCAAATTCGACACGGATTGGGATTTCCTGACAACGCTGCGCGATTCAGGACGCGAAGGCATGAAAACTTGGCTCGCCGAACATTTTGACAATATCGGCAGAAAGGCCAGCGTGAACTTGCATGACGAATTCCTGAACGACAAGGGCATCGACAAGCATTTCTTCAGCAAGCGCAACATGAACGCCGGAAAGAAAAAATAAAAAAAGCCGCCCTTTTAAAGGCAGCTTTTAAATTATATCCGTCCCAGAAGGACGAGGATCAGAAGGATTACCAGCACGAGGCCGATACCGCCCGATGGATAGTAACCCCAGTTACGGCTGTGCGGCCATGTCGGCAAGGCCCCGACCAGGATCAAAATCAAAACGATTAAAAGAATGGTGCTTAACGTCATCTCTCAAACTCCTTTTATTGTTTATTAAAAGGAAAACGGGAGAACCGTGCCGTTAATTCCCTTCCGGCAACGAAAGCCCCAGCCCTTCCGTATAAACGCGTTTGACGATATCGAGGCCGTCCCCCGCCTTCT
>QFNK01000136.1 GCA_003240795.1 Micavibrio aeruginosavorus
GGTGAGCGTCGGTTTCTTGTGTGCTGTGTTGTTTTGTAACGGCGGAGAAGGGGCGTTTATCTCTGCCAGCGCCTCAAGGCGGTATTCTATGTGGTCGGCATGCTGCAGGATTTCCTGCCCGAGGCGCGTGTAAGTATGCACAAACGCGCGAACCGGCGACAAAAGATTGTCCCTTATATTCCGTATCCGTTCTTCATCATATGCATCCGCTTCGTTCAAATCCACCGCGCACAGCTCGTCTCCCAGAAAGCCGTGGGCCAGATATACGGCCTCCGGCTTTGCTTCGGGATAATCATGATTGTCTTCGGCGGCGAGAAGGGCGCGGACAATTTTCTGCGCTTCTTCCATGATTTCTTCAGCGCGCATGATCGATTGATCGTCAACGGAAACGTTCCGGAATACGGTCGGCAGGTCGGGATCATCGTTGCCGTCAGCGGGCAGATGGGCCATGTCCGTATGCTCTCCGCATAGCATCGCGATTATGATGGCATCATGATCTGCTCCGGGAGTGTTCCTGAAAAAATCGGGCGCGTATTTCTGATAGGCTTCATATCTCGGTTTCAGCCATTGCGATGCTTTTGCTTCCGCCAGCCTCATTTTTGCCAGCGGATTTTTTTCATCGCCGGTTTCAAGCTCCCATATCGCATTGAATACCAGTTCGGCACATTCGCGGAACAATGACGGCTGTTCCGGCATGCCGACCTTGTCCGCAATCCTGCCGGCGTAATGGGAGAAGGCGGCAGCGATACTGATCGGAGTGTTCATGCGCCGTGCCCTTAATTCTGCGTGGGGACGAGCGTTAAGTGACGCGCTTTGGGTGCGGGCTTCTGCGGCGGGGGTACAAGCGAGTCAATGCGCGCAGTCATATGGTCCAGATAGGATTGAAGGCATTGTCCGATCTGTGTGTCCCGATTCATAAAGCGCGGGATCAAAGACAGATCCTTGTCGCGGATGGAAAAAAGGTCTTCGGGGCTGTATTCGTCAAACGATTCTTCAATATCCCTCAGGTTGCCGATCGCGTTAACGTGGGCCAGGAAAAAGCTTTCGCGCTCGAAAGCGGGGGCATCATCCAGAATGCCCATCTGTTCGATATGCAGGGCCTCTTCAAAGAAAATGCAGGCGGAGTGAAGGATATCGGCATCAAAGCCGTCATTGCGCGACCTGTGCGGCGCGCCGCTTTCTTCCTCCTCCGGTGTCGGCTGGAGCGGTTCGTTGGCATGTTCTATCAATTCGTCGCATATGACGGCCGTGGACAGGGCGTCCATTTTAATGCCGTGATCCATGGCGAAAAAATCATCGGCGAAGCTGCGGAAGAGCTCGTAGCGGAAGGATATTTTCTCGCTGGTGACTTCGGATGCCGCATGGTTCTGTGTCACACGTGATTGCGCGCGCAGCTCGCTCTTCATGACGGAGTGAACGAAGCGGATGGCAACCATCTCGTGCTTCATTTCCGGCGCTATGTTGAGTTCGCCCATAACGCTGTGCGCGTTGAACGATGACAGGCTGACGATCTTTCCTTTTTCTTCCAGCGTACTCATAGAAAACTCTTTTTGATGTGTGTTTATCGCTCCGTCACGCGTTCGATGTCTGCACCGACGCCCGTCAGTTTTGCCACGATATTTTCGTATCCGCGTTCCAGATGATAGATGCGGTTGACGATCGTTTCGCCTTCGGCGACAAGGCCCGCAAGAACAAGGGCGACGCTTGCGCGCAGGTCCGTTGCCATGACTTCCGCGCCTTTCAGTTTTTCAACGCCGCGCACGATCGCGGAATTTCCCTGCACCGTAATGTTCGCGCCCATGCGGCAGAGTTCGGGAACATGCATGAAGCGGTTTTCAAACACGGTCTCCGTAATCATGCCCGCGCCTTTGCACATCGTCATCATGGCCATGAATTGTGCCTGCAGGTCGGTTGCAAAGCCCGGGTACGGTTCGGTCATGATGTCGATGCCCTGCAGATGGCTGCCGTTGCGGTAGACGAACACATCGTCGCCGTCCTGCTTGATTTCCATGCCTGCGCCTGTCAGCGGGCCGATGAGGGAGGAGAGGAAATCAGTGCGGGTGTTTTTAAGGCGCACTTCGCCGCCCGTCAGGCCGACGGCGCACATATATGTACCCGTTTCGATGCGGTCGGGGATGCAGGAATGCGTCGTGCCCGACAGGGATGATACGCCCTGGATGCGGATTTCGGACGTGCCGAGGCCCTCGATTTTCGCGCCCATTGCGATCAGGGCATTTCCCTGATCGACGATTTCCGGTTCGCGTGCGGCATTGGAGAGGATAGTCTCGCCCTGTGCCAGCGTTGCCGCCATCATGATGTTTTCGGTGGCGCCTACAGACACGAACGGGAAGGTGATGTGTGCGCCCTTCAGGCCCTTCGGTGCGCGCGCCTTGATGTATCCGCCGTCGAGTTCGATCTGCGCGCCCATGGCTTCAAAGCCTTTCAGGTGCAGGTCGACGGGGCGCGTGCCGATGGCACAGCCGCCCGGCATGGAGATATCCGCCTGTCCCTCACGGGCGAGCAGGGGGCCCAGCACGAGGACGCTTGCGCGCATTTTGCGGACAAGGTCATACGGCGCAATGTGCGTCTTGATGTCTTTGGTGTGAAGCATCGCCACGCCGTCGGAGCGCAGGGCGACATTCATGCCGAGATAGTCCAGAAGTTCGGAAAGCGTACGCACGTCGCCGAGCGTGACCGGCATATTGGTCAGCTGCACCGGCTCCGCCGTCAGCAGCGCCGCGCACATATGTTTCAACGCCGCGTTTTTCGCGCCGCTGATCGGGATATCGCCTTTCAGGCGGTTGCCGCCGCGGACGCGCAGCGCGTTCAGGTTGGACGGTTTTACCTCGCCGTGAATGACTTCGAGCGTCTGTCCCTCGCGCGTCGTTTCCTTCGTGCTGGAGGAGAAAATTTCATGGGCTGCGTTTGCTTGTGTCATTTTACTCGTCTTTCATTCTTGGCAGTGTCACGCCGCGTTGGCCCATATATTTTCCGGCGCGGTCGGCGTAGGAGATTTCGCATTCGGCAGAGCCCTTGAAGAACAGGAACTGTGCAACGCCTTCGTTCGCGTAAACTTTTGCGGGCAGCGGCGTGGTGTTGGAAATTTCCAGCGTCACATGGCCTTCCCAGCCCGGCTCCAGCGGCGTCACATTGACGATCAGGCCGCACCGCGCATAGGTGGATTTGCCAAGGCAGATGACGAGCACATCGCGCGGGATGCGGAAATATTCGACGGAGCGAGTCAGTACGAAGGAATTTGGCGGGATGATGCAGACATCAGTTTCGCGGTCGACGAAGCTTTTTTCGCTGAAGGCTTTCGGGTCGACGACGGCGCTGTCCACATTTGTAAAAATCTTGAATTCGTTGGAGCAGCGGGAATCGTAGCCATAGGACGACAGGCCATAGGAAATGACGCCGCCGTGATTTTGTTTTTCCACGAAGGGTTCAATCATGCCGTGGTTCAGGGCGAGGTCGCGAATCTGGTGATCGGCAAGTATGCCGGGGAGCGAGTTCGCGGCTATTGCGGCGCGCGCGTCGTCATCATTTGCTGTTTTCAGGTTTTGCATTCTCTTCCCCTTTGTTTTCGCGGGCGTTTTCGCTTTCCTTGCGGCGTTTCAGGTTTGCGCGCAGCGCCTCGGCGCGCTTTTTCGCCTTGATCTCTGCCGCCATGCGGCCCGCTTCGGTCAAATTATTGCCCATCGTCTTTGCCTGTATTCCGGAAACCAGCGGACTATAGACAAAAGCCTTGGCGGAGAAAAGGATTATCCTGATTTCCGGCCCTTCCTGCAGGGGATAAAAAGCGGCTGCCCGGGGCAGGGTGTGTCTATTCTGCATCACCTTCATAAAAAGTCCGGAGAGGTGTGATCGCTACGGAACGGAAACAATTTTGCAACGTTCACGATACAAAAGATGGCCGCTGGGGGCATCTGAGAGCGTTTTTCCACGGAGATAAAATAATGACAATAAAGACCTTTCTGAACAATGCGGCCATACTCGCCCTTGCCGCCGCACCTTTCTTCATGGCGGGTTCCGCCCAGGCACAGGAAGGCACGCTGAGCCCTCTGTCCGGCGTCTATGCCGGCGGTTACGGCGGTTACGGCTGGACGGACGCCGATGTGGCGGGCGGTTCCGACATCAAAGGCTGGGATTACGGTGTTTTCGCGGGTTATTCGATGGATACGCTCCTGGACCGCACGCTCGGCCTTGGCATCAACGGTTCGATCGAAGGTTTCTACGGCTGGTCCGATGCCGATGACGACGGCGTTGAGAAAGACAATGAATGGGGCGTCAATTTTCGTCCGGGCCTGTCCTTTATCGATGATTACACGCTCGGCCTAAAGCCATACGGTATTATCGGTTACCGCCGTGCAGAATTCCAAAGCACGGCCGGCGGCGACAGCGAGTGGCTGGACGGGTTTGAACTCGGGATCGGTACGCAGCTGATGGCCTATGGCGATTTCGGTGTTCGCCTGGACTACTCCCACGTGTTTTACGAGGACAAAGCCGGACTGGATCCTGACGAGGACGATATCCGCCTGGGCGTGTCCTACCACTTCTAAGAAGCTGGCATAATTCAAGAAAAGCGGGGTCTTCGGATCCCGCTTTTTGTCCATTTTAGGCCGTGACAGGCCGTTTTTTTTATTGTAGTTTCCACGCACTTTCTTGCGCGTTGCTGCCGTGGCTCAGTGGTAGAGCACTCCCTTGGTAAGGGAGATGTCAATGTTTGTTTTTCTCCATCATATCTTTGTTTTCACTAACGTTCTCGAAGCCGCTGCTCGGCGTCCTAAAACTTGCCCCACTCAAACCCCACAAGTTAAGCCTTAAATTGTCCGTTCAAAATTCCTTCGTGTTTAGCGACGGGGGAGGGAAAAATAAGGGGGGTACCTTGGCATGGGAATAAGCCCGCTCCAAATTTTCAATATATTTTTTCATTCAGGAATACGTTTTGTATATATGTAAATACATTAGATTGTTGCCTATTTAGGGTGATATGCCTGTAATTATGCCTGTTATTGTAGGGAAGCGAGACGATATGTATATATTTCTATATGGACGTTTATCATACCAACAATTTTAAACCTCTTCCTGAACGGCCTCCTGAATATTTACAGGACGTGCTCGATGACCTTCAGAGACACTCAGGTAAAAAAACAAGCGAATTTAAAGCGTTTTCGCGAGTCTTTACAAATTGTGTTGAAAGCTATTGCGCTTCACGTGCTACTCGGGAGTACTTTCGAACACATAGTTCTCACTGGATAGCCAAAAACGAACGAGATGAGCATAATAAGCAGATTGAAGAACTTTCCTCTCTGAAAGAGAGATATCGTGTTCCCTTCTACGTTTTGCTGAATGGTTATCGCGGAAATGCTGTGGCGTCCGATGGATCGCCTATATCGGAGCATGATTTGGTGAACGCGATTGATAATTTTAACACGTCGTTAGATATCTTGCTCGCTGCATACGGTACGAAAATGATCGGTAAGAGCGGTGGAAAGCCACTACCGTTTGAATATCTTGATTTCTTGGGAAAATGTATTGCGTATTTAGATCTTTTCTTGGATGTACCAAGCGGCTCCAAAATATTCAAAGAGATGTTGCGTCAATGCCTGCGAGCTGTTGAACC
>QFNK01000137.1 GCA_003240795.1 Micavibrio aeruginosavorus
GTGATTTCATGGATACGCTCCAGCGGTTGATAACAATCCGTAATGCCGCTGAAGGAAACGATCCTAGGCTGCCACGCCTTGGAAGAAAGTTTTGCCGCCAGCAATTGGGCGGCGTCATGTTTGACGAATATCTTCGTCTCGAAATCAAGCCCCGGAGACAGGCCGAGATATTCATGCGTTGGACGCGCATAGCAATAAATGCATCCGTGTTCACATCCGCGATACGGATTGACGGTCGCCTCCATCCCTACGTCAGGGCTGTCGTTGGTGGATATGATGGTGCGCGACGTGTCGGGAAAAGTCTGCGTTCGCGCCTGCAATCCGTCGCCGTTTTCCGAATATAATTCGTCCAGATAATTCCCGTCCGCCTCTCCGGTGTATTTTTCAAACCGGCCGGCCATATTGACCCCCGTGCCGCGCCCCCGGCTTGTATTCAGAAATTTCTTTGCCTCGGAATCGTTTTGCATGAATGGAGCATAGCGGAATATTTTGAAATGTTCCACATTTGTTCTCTATGCGAAATCACCTCCACCTGTCAGAGTCGGGATATGTTTTTCGGACCAGACACCTCCCGCATCAATCTTTTCTCCTATGCCTTTGCAGGGTTCGCCCTGATCGCCGTACTATGGCTCGGCCTCGTGCCGGCGCTGCTCGGCGGATTGCTGGTTTACAATCTGGTCATTTTCGGCGCGCGCAGACTCTCCCAGATCGGGGTGCTGCCCGATGCAGCCAAAATTATCCTTATCATCGTCATATCGCTGATTGTCGTGTCCTCGATAGCGCTCGGCATCATCATGTTCACGTCATATATAACGGACGGGCGGGAGAGCCTTGCCCTCCTGATGCAGAAAATGGCGGACGTGGTTATCATCGGCACGAATTACATGCCCGCATGGGCGCATGAATATCTGCCGGCCAACATCGACGAATGGCAGGTCGCAGGCGCGGAATGGCTGCGTGAGAACGCGCAGTATTTCAGCGTGATCGGACGCGACGCCGCAGCGTTGTTCCTGCATCTCTTCATCGGCATGATCATCGGCGGCATGGTTGCCCTTCATCCGGCCATGCCCTCATCTCGCAAAGCGCCGCTCGCCCACGCGTTATCCGAACGGGTTGAATATCTTGGACTGGCCTTCCGCCGCGTCGTATTTTCGCAGATCCGCATCTCGGCGCTGAACACCATGTTGACGGGTATCTTTCTTACTTTTGTGATGCCCGCAATAGGCTATGAGGTCCCCCTCGTCAAAACCATGATCGCTGTGACTTTTATCGCGGGCCTGCTGCCTATTATCGGGAATCTTATTTCAAACACCGTCATTTTCCTGATCGCGCTCAGCGTGTCGCATGTCGCGGCGGTGATCGCCCTGCTCTACCTGATTGTGATTCACAAGCTGGAATATTTCATCAATGCCAAGATCATAGGCACGCAAATCCGCGCCCGCGCCTGGGAAATCCTTCTCGCCCTGCTTGTGATGGAAACGGCCTTCGGGATAGCGGGACTGATCGTCGCGCCGATTTATTATGCGTACATGAAGGACGAGCTGTCGGCCAAAAAACTGATCTAGCCGCCCTAAAAAGGCAGGCAGTCAGGAACAAGCGTCTTCTCGTGAACATTCACAAGGACGCGGTTCGGGTCATACACCACGAAATGCGGTTTGCCGTGGATGTCATGCCCGTATTCCTTGTATAGCTCCAGCCCTTCCATATACAGGCGGTCATAAGCCGCCTTCGCATCGGCAACCTCGAGGCTGATGATCAGCCCCTGAACCGGCGGAACGCGCTCCGAAACACACTCATGCTTGGCATCGAAAATCGCGATCTTCAGATCCGGATTGTCATGCCCTTTTAGCATGACATAGCCGTCTTTTTCGATGGCGGGAACGAAGCCGAAAAAGTCCTCGTAAAAATTGACTGTGTCGATAAGTTTTTCCGACACAAGGATAGGATAAAAGGATCCCATGGGCACACCTCTATTGTATTGTTTTCTTACGATGACTAAGGTAGATTTTCTTACGTTATTGACAAGTTGTCAATAATTTTAGAATATAATAATGTAGTAAAACTACATAACCGTTTTCCCTTTAAGAGTTTGAGTTCATGGCAAAAAAGATCGGTCCGAATAAGGAAAACCTCGAAGCGACACGTAAAAATTTTTTACAAATCGCCAGTGAGGAGTTCGCCAGCAAGGGCTATTACGATACGTCAACCGCCGTGATCGTCGAAAAAAGCGGCATGGCGCGTGGGTCGCTCTACTACCATTTTGGTGACAAAAAAGGTTTGTTTCAGGCCGTGTACGAACAGTTGATGTACCAGATCAAAGAAACAATCCGTGTAGAAATTGAAACAACGAAAGAAGCAAGGCAAGCCCTCATAAATGCTTGCCTTGCTTTCCTCGATGTCTGCACACAAAGCAGCACACGGCGGATCATTATCGATGTGCATACCGCCCTGACCTATCCGGAAAGGATCGCCGTGCTTCAGAAAACATTGCTGTCCGAATTGCGCGTCTTGATCGACAATGCGCGCGCGGCCGGATATTTCAAGCAATACGATCCGCAGTCCCTTATGATCATTATTTTCAGCATGATCAGCGAGGGCGGCCGCAGCTTTGAAATCTCGAGCGATGTAAAGAAATCGCGCGAACTGCTCGGACGCGACTTCGTCCTGTTCATGGAACGCGCAAGTGCCTGAGGCGATAAAGGCGGATGCCCTGATCCCGATGGATATTTTCCCGGGCGAGCCTTTTCTGATCGACATTGTCTATGCCGATAAAAACCATCCGCACAATATTTTCGGCTGCGCGCTCTATCATGAAAGCGCCCGCTTGATCCTGCAGCGCGACATGGCACGCATCATCCTGCTATGCGCGCGGGCTTTGCGGGAGACTCACGGATGGACGCTCGTGCTGAAAGACGGGCTGCGCCCGGTCGAGGCACAGGCGCGGATGGCGGAGACGAATATCGTAAAGGAAAACCCCCACTGGCTGGAGGGTCCACGCCGCATGCTCTCCTCGCCGGGCGTCGGCGCGCATCCGCGCGGCATGGCCATCGATGTGTCCGTTATAGACCGGGACAACAACCCCGTCGACATGGGCACGGTGTTCGACGAAATGACGGAGCAGTCCGCCCGCGATTACACAGGATTTTCAGCCCTTGTGCTGGAAAACCGCAGAATACTGCAAACCGCCTTTACGGACAGTGCGGCAAAACTGGATCTTCCCATGCTGCCCCTTCCGTCAGAATGGTGGGATTTCCGCTTTCCGTCGGACTACACACGCGGCTTTGCCCCGCTCTCTGACGCTGACCTGCCGGACGACCTGAAAATCTGTGTAAAACGGGTGCAGGCGGATGCGGGCAAGGACGCTGCCCTTGCAAAATCCGTCCTTTTGTCCTTATAAAGCGGACATGAAGGTCTTTGAATCCATCGACGAAATCACAGGCGACGCGCGGGGCGCGGTCATCGCCATTGGCAATTTCGACGGTGTCCATCTCGGGCATCAGGCTCTTCTGGCAGACGCAAAGAAGATGGCCGATGCCAAACACGTTCCTTTCGGCGTCCTGACGTTCGAACCGCATCCCCGCGCGGTGTTCCGTCCAGACGATCCGCCCTTCCGCATAACGTCGGTTGAATTGAAGCGCGAGCGCCTCGCACGCAGCGGCGCGGATTTCGTGACCTCCCTGCCCTTTGACTGGGATTTCGCCAGCCAGAGCGCTGATGATTTCGTGCAGAACATCCTCCTCAAATCCCTTTCCCCCGCGCATGTTTTCGTCGGCGCCGACTTCCGTTTCGGACAGCTGCGCAAAGGATGCACGGACACGATCGCGGCGCACGGTATAGAGGTCAGCCCCTTCTCCCCCGTATGCGGCGCGAACGCGGAAAAATACTCCTCCAGTGATATACGCGGCGCCCTTCGTATCGGCGATATCGAAAAAGCCAACGCCGTTCTAGGCTGGGACTGGGAGATACGCGGAACGATCCAGCGCGGCGACCGCCGCGGGCACGAGCTGGGCTACCCCACCGCCAATGTCCCGCTCGGCGATATCCTGCATCCGTCCTACGGCATTTATGCCACATGGGTGATGATCGAAGGTGAAAGCGAATGGCGCATGGCGGCCACGAATATCGGCATCCGCCCTATGTTCGAATTAAAGGTTGGACAGGTAGAAGCTCATATTCTGGACATGGATGACATTGATATATATGGCAAAAAACTGCGCGTCCGTCCGGTAAAGCGCCTGCGCGGCGAAGCAAAATTCACTTCTCTGGAAGCACTAATAGAACAGATTGAAACAGACTGCGCGGAAACCCGCAAAATCCTTGCATCCTCCTGTGGGTAATTCTGTTGACATTAACCAATTCACCTCTATATACAGCCCTATAAAAAGCGCCGGAAAACGGCCGAAACGTGTAGTAGAGGACACAAAATGAACGCACATGTCACAAAGCCGGTAAACGTCTCCGCCGCCTTTACCAAATCCTTGCAGCAACAGCAGCAACGCTCCCAATCCTGCCCGGATGCCATGCGCATCCAGCGCGAGAAGGAAATCCAGCAGCAGCAGCAACAGCCGCAGATGTAGGCATCAATATGAGCCCCGCATCCACAGCACTTAGATTATCATCTGAGCGAAGCAAATCGCCCGAGCGCACCTCCGCGACGATCGTGCGCCTGTTCGGCAATGCCGCCGAAGACAATGAAGCGCTCCGCAAGAAACAGTATGAACGCCAGCGTGAGATGATGGCGGAAGCATTGAAAAACGCGCCGCCCGCCGCCGAGGTCACGCGCTCCGTGCAAAATCAGGCCCTGCGCTACACACCGGCAGACGAAATGACCGTTGGCAACCAGGCGGCGATGCAGGGCGCCAAAGGCTTCGCTTTCAAGCTGTAAAACTTCCCTTTATAAGATTGTAAAAAAAGATATCCTGCGCCGCATGGATATCTTTTTTTTGCTCGCCGCCAATATCTTCCCGCTCTACATCCTCATCGCGCTCGGCTATATCGCCGGACGCTGGATGGACGTAAATCTTCATTCGATGGCCATCATCGCGATCTACTTCCTCGCACCCATGGTGAATTTCAGCGCGATGCTCCGCCTGCAATTCGACCCCGCCTACATCGCCTTGCCCGTCGCGATCTTCCTCGGCTCCGCCGCCATCGGCATCCTAACCTATAATTTCGCACGCAGGCGGTGGAAGGACAACAGCGTCAACCTCATCTCCATGAGCAGCGTAACCGGCAACACCGGATATTTCGGGCTTCCCATCATCCTCGCGCTGTTCGATCCGAAATACGCAGGTATCTATCTTCTGATGAACACGGGCCTGATCATTTCCGAACTCGGCCTCGGATATTATTTCGGTGCGCGCGGCCATGCCGATGTTAAAGGCGCGCTGATGAAGGTTGCAAAGCTTCCCGTCGTTCACGCGGTCTGGCTCGGCCTGCTGTTCAACTTTCTGGACGTGCAACCCTCCGCTCTCTTCATCCGCTATGCCGATTATGCGACAGGCGCATGGGTTCTGGTTGGTATGATGCTGATCGGAATTGCGCTGGGCAAACAGGAAAAGATCGTGTTCGAGCCGCGTCTCATC
>QFNK01000138.1 GCA_003240795.1 Micavibrio aeruginosavorus
CTGGTTTCGAAGACCAGCTGGTCGGCAAGAAGGCCGGTGAAACGGTTGAAGTCGCGGTGACGTTCCCCGAGAATTACGGCGCGACGGAACTTGCAGGCCGTGAAGCGATTTTCGACACGGTGATTGAATCCATCATGGAAGCGGCACCGGGCGAAGTGAACGACGAATTCGCAAAGCGCCTCGGCATGGAAGATGTTGCAGCACTCCGCGGTGCCGTCGAACAGCAGATGAATGCCGAATATGAAGGTCATTCCCGCATGAAGCTGAAGCGTCAGCTTCTCGACATCCTGGATGAAAAGCACGAGTTCGAAATTCCGGAAGGCATGGTTGAGGCCGAATACAAAGGCATCCTCCAGCAGATCGAGAATGAGCGCCGCGCGAACCCGCAGGAAAACGGCGACAGCCTGAGCGAAGACGAGAAGGAAGAGCTTCGCCTGATCGCGGAACGCCGTGTCCGCCTCGGCCTCGTCCTGTCCGAAATCGGAAATGCAAACAAGGTTACGGTCAATGACAAGGAACTGCAGCGTGCGGTGATCGCCGAAGCGCAGAAATTCCCGGGTCAGGAAAAGATGGTATTCGAATACTATCAGAAAAACCGCTCCGCGCTGGAAATGCTCCGTGCGCCGATCTTTGAAGAAAAAGTCGTCGATCTGATCTTCAAGGACGCGTCCATCACGGACAAGGAAGTCAGCATTGAAGAGCTGGTAAAGGAAGAAGACGATATCGAGCTGAAGGGCGCGAAGAAAAAAGCGCCGGCCAAGAAAAAGGCCGAAAAAGCCGATGACGGCGAGAAGGCCGAAAAGAAACCGGCCGCTAAAAAAGCCAAGAAAGACGAATAGTAAAAATCCCGCCGGAAGGCGGGATTTTTTTAGCTGCTGTATCAGCCGTTGGTGAGGCGCAACCTTTGGACGTGGCCGCCCATATGATGCACATATTCGCCGGGGCCACGTGTGAGCGCTCCTTCCGAAAGCATATGCTGAACGGTCTGGGCCGTTTCGTCATTCAGGGGAAGGGAATCTTCGCCATACGACCATTCGAGGACAGGCTTTTTCAATCCCTTGCCGTGCTTTTCAAAAACCTCGTACAGCAATACATTCGGGCGGCCGCTTCCGTCATTTGTGCCGCGCAGGATGTCTTCAACGGATGTTTTCGGGCTTTCGGTCATGGCATACTCCCTGGTGGATAAGTTATGTCTAAATATAAACAAGGGGGCGGGATTGTAAAGGAACGCACATACCCTCTTGAACGAAGGGCTGTAGGGCTATAGGTTTGTCTTACGATTCAAAAACCGTTCCCAAGAGAGAAGTCCCCTTTATGAGCATGTTTCCCAAAGACCGCGATCCAGTCGATATCTATCAAAACTACCTCGTTCCTACGGTTATCGAGCAGACGAACCGCGGCGAACGTGCTTTTGACATTTATTCGCGCCTTTTGAAGGAGCGCATTATCTTCCTGACCGGTCAGGTCGAAGACGGTGTTTCCAGCGTTATTTGCGCCCAGCTTCTGTTCCTTGAATCCGAAAACCCGACGAAAGACATTTCGTTCTACATCAACTCCCCGGGCGGCGTTGTGACGTCCGGTATGGCGATGTATGACACGATGCAATACATCAAGCCGCCGGTATCGACCGTCTGTATCGGTCAGGCGGCGTCGATGGGCTCCCTCCTTCTGACAGCTGGTGCCGCCGGCAAGCGTTTTGCGCTTCCGAACGCTCGTATCATGATCCACCAGCCGAGCGGCGGTGCACAGGGCCAGGCAACGGACATCGAAATCCAGGCGAAGGAAATCCTGCGCCTCCGTGCGAACCTTAACAACATCTACGTCAAGCACACGGGCCGCAAACTGGCCGATATTGAAAAGGCGATGGAGCGCGACAATTTCATGTCGTCGGAAGAAGCCAAGAAATTCGGCCTGATCGACGAAGTCGTGACGGAGCGCAACCCTGCGGCCGCCGAAGGCGACAAGAAATAATAAAATAAGCATTGATGAATATGAGCGGGCTGGAAATTACTCCGGCCCGTTCTATTTTATGACTTATCGGGCGTTGGATAGGTCAAAATAAGGCGGGATTTCACGAAAAATCAGGTTAAAACATGCGGCGCGAACCGAATTTAGGACGTTTTGCCGGGTTAAAGGCCGTTTTTATTCCTCTACGGGGAGCATTTGAGCTTTAAATTGCTGTCTGAATGGTGCAATCTGCATGGACATCTTGAAATCTTAACCAATCAACGCCATCTGATATGTTAATATCGACACTTGTGATCGATCGATCCGCAAGGTCTAAACCAGCCGAGGAATAATTATGATGGGTGTTTTCACAAAAGACAAAGAAGCCTATGCCGTGTTGCCTTTGCGCGACATTGTGGTGTTTCCGCACATGATCGTGCCGCTGTTCGTCGGGCGCGAGAAGTCGGTCAAGGCTCTGGAACATGTGATGCAGGAATCCAAGAAAATCCTGCTTGTCACCCAAAAATCGCCATCTCAGGACGATCCTACGTCCGAAGACATTCATATGGTCGGGACGATCGGCTCTATTCTGCAGCTTTTGAAACTGCCGGACGGCACTGTAAAGGTGCTGGTCGAGGGGCTGGAGCGGGTCGAGATTGAAAGCTTTACCGGCCAGACGGATTTTATCGAAGCTCATATCAAGCTGCTGGTTGACGGCAGCGAGCAGGGCGAGGAGCTGGAAGCGCTGTCCCGTGCAACGATGGCGCAGTTCGAGCAGTATGTGAAGCTGAATAAGAAAATCCCGCCTGAAGTAATCGTATCCGTGAACCAGATCGACGAGCCGTCGAAAATGGCCGATACGATCGCGTCGCACCTGACACTGAAAATCGAAGACAAGCAGGATTTGCTGTCGACATCGAATACGAACGAGCGCCTCGAGAAGATCTACGGCTTCATGGAAGGTGAGATCGGCGTGCTGCAGGTTGAGAAACGCATCCGCAACCGCGTGAAGCGCCAGATGGAGAAAACCCAGCGCGAATATTATCTGAACGAGCAGATGAAGGCGATTCAGAAGGAGCTCGGCGAGGGTGAAGACGGTCTCGACGAGATTGGCGAGCTGGAAAAGAAAATCAGCGAAACGCGCCTGTCCAAGGAAGCGCATGAAAAGGCGCGCGCCGAGGTGAAAAAACTTCGCCAGATGAGCCCGATGTCCGCAGAAGCGACGGTCGTTCGCAATTATCTGGACTGGGTTTTGTCCGTTCCCTGGGACAAGCGCAGCCGTGTGAAAAAGGACATCAAGGAAGCCAAGAAAATCCTGGACGCCGACCATTTCGGTCTGGAAAAAGTCAAGGAACGCATCCTCGAATATCTCGCCGTACAGCAGCGTACGGGCAAGGTGAAGGGCTCGATCCTCTGCCTCGTCGGTCCTCCGGGTGTTGGTAAGACATCGCTCGCAACGTCGATTGCAAAGGCCACGAACCGCAATTTCGTGCGTATGAGCCTTGGCGGCGTACGCGATGAATCCGAAGTGCGCGGTCACCGCCGCACCTATATCGGCGCGCTTCCGGGTAAAATCATTCAAGGGACGAAGAAGGCCAAGACCAGCAACCCGCTGTTCCTTCTGGACGAGATCGACAAGCTGGCATCCGACTGGCGCGGCGATCCTTCGAGTGCGCTTCTGGAGGTTCTAGATCCGGAACAGAACGAGAAGTTCAATGACCATTATCTGGAGCTAGATTACGACCTGTCGGATGTGATGTTCATCTGCACGGCGAACTCCTTGCGTATGCCGCAGCCGCTACTCGACCGTATGGAAGTCATCCGTCTTTCCGGTTACACGGAGGATGAGAAGATCCAGATCGTGCGTCAGCACCTTTTGAAAAAGCAGATCAAAGCCGCCGGTTTGAAAGCGTCGGAATTTGCGATCAACGACCTCGCTATCCGTGACCTGATCCGTTACTACACGCGTGAGGCGGGTGTCCGTTCGCTTGAGCGCGAAGTTGCGAACTTGTGCCGCAAAGCAATCAAAGAAATCCTGATGAAGGGCAAAACAAAGGTTTCGATCACACCGGGGAACCTTGAAAAATTTGCTGGTATCCGCAAATTCCGTTACGGCGAGGCGGATGATCAGGACCGTGTCGGTATCGTAAACGGGCTGGCTTATACCGAATTCGGCGGTGACCTGCTTTCCATCGAAGCCGTGACGATGCCGGGCAAAGACGGCAAGGTTTCGACGACGGGCAACCTGAAAGACGTTATGAAGGAATCCATCACGGTTGCCGAAATGCTCATCAAATCGCGTGCCGCGAAATTCGGCATCGAGTATGAGAAGCTGAAGGAGACCAATGTCCACGTTCACGTGCCGGAAGGCGCAACGCCAAAAGACGGCCCGAGCGCGGGTGCGGCTATGACCACGGCCATTATTTCCGCCTTGTCGGATATCGAGGTTCGCCGCGATATCGCAATGACGGGCGAAATCAACCTTCGCGGTTATGTCACCGAAATCGGCGGCCTGAAGGAAAAGCTTCTGGCTGCACACCGCGGCGGCATACGCAAAGTTCTGATCCCGAAAGACAACGCCAAAGACCTGCCCGATATTCCGGACAAGGTGAAAAAAGGCCTCCAGATCGTTCCTGTGAACACGATTGAAGAGGTTCTGGCGCATGCTTTGGTTAAAATTCCCGAGCCGATTCAGACTGATGGCGAAAAAATAGAGCCAATTCGCAAGGAATCCGCAGAAAACAAGGGAGAAGGCGTGATTCGGCATTGAGTCTTATGCCGAAACCGCCTAGAACAGAGTCGTTCGGATCGCCCGAAACCCTAGGGTTTTAGCCATTTAAGGGGTCAGCGGTCCGAAGGTTTTTCGGGCCGTTTATGTCCGATTTAATTTGTTCCTAAAACGAAAAAGGGATTCCTATGAACAAAGCAGAACTCATCGATTACGTTGCAAAAGAAGCCGACCTGACGAAGGCCGACGCTCAAAAGGCCGTTGAAGCCGTTTTTGCAGGTATCACAGCCACGTTGCAGGGCGGCGAAGAAGCCCGCTTTGTCGGTTTCGGCACGTTTGCCGTCAGCAACCGCGCAGCCAGCACGGGCCGTAACCCACGTACGGGTGAAACGATCCAGATCCCTGCGACGAAGCAAGCCAAATTCAAGGCCGGTAAAGAACTGAAAGACGCTGTTAACAACTAATGCGTCTGACCGAAAGGTTCATGAAACCCCGCAGAAATGCGGGGTTTTTTGTTGTTCAAAATCTGTGAAAGAAGGGGTTGCAAAATCCATTTCACCTCTGTATCAATAGCCCTCACGCGAAAGCGGGCGTTTAGCTCAGTGGTAGAGCGCTTCGTTTACACCGAAGATGTCGGGAGTTCGACCCTCTCAACGCCCACCATTTCTACAGCTTTGAAAATGCTTAGCTATTCTCAACGCTCTAGAAATCCAAAACCTCCGATACATCAGCCATCCACAATTTATCCACACTGGGGGATGGAATGGCGAGTGTTCGCAAGCGTAACGGCAAATGGGAA
Source organism: Micavibrio aeruginosavorus (assembly GCA_003240795.1). Classification (GTDB taxonomy): domain Bacteria; phylum Pseudomonadota; class Alphaproteobacteria; order Micavibrionales; family Micavibrionaceae; genus Micavibrio_A; species Micavibrio_A aeruginosavorus_B. The sequence continues at coordinate 5,475 of QFNK01000138.1, forward strand.
GCGCAGGTCAGGCGCAAAGGTTTCCCGACAATCAGTAAGTCTTTTCACCTTAAATCAGATGCTCTCGAGTGGGTACGCTACACGGAGCAAAGGGCGGATAGGCGCACA
>QFNK01000139.1 GCA_003240795.1 Micavibrio aeruginosavorus
AGTCGCCATCGATATGTACGGCGACAAGCTGGTCGAAGTTGCGCTGGACGGCGAACTCAATGACGCGCTTCTCGAAAACAAGGGCCTGATCTCCGCAAAAGGCGGTAATGTCGTCCTCAGCGCGAACACGGCAAAAGACATCGTTAAAAACGTCATCAACATGGACGGCATCATCGATGTTTCCTCCGTTTCCGTGGAAGGCGGGAAAATCGTCCTCAGCGGCGGTAAAGGCGGCACGGTCAAGGTTGACGGCGTTCTGAACGCCAGCGGCGAAAAAGGCGGCGGCGAAATCAAGGTTACGGGTAAAGACATCAAGGCGTCCAAGAACGCCTACCTGCTGGCCGATGCCATCACGGAAGGCAACGGCGGTAATGTTACGGTTCTTGCCGATGACAAAACGGCTTTTGAAGGCAACGTATATGCACGCGGCGGCGCGGTATCCGGCAACGGCGGCGCAGTCGAAGTTTCCGCGAAGAACCAGTTGGGCTACGACGGTACGGTCAACACGTCCGCCGTAAACGGCCTGGCGGGTTCGTTCCTGCTCGACCCTCTCTTCACCGTTATTCACAGCGGATCTCTGCATAACCTTTTCGGCCTTGAATACATTCTCAGCGCACAGGCGCTTGCGAACGACCTTCACCGCAATGGATCCGTTACGGTTCAGGCGGATGAATTCATCAATGTTGGCACGGATTCTTCCCTGCTCGGCAACGGTCCGATCGATATGAGCCACTACAACTACACTCAAATTGAAGTGGTCGGGTATTTCTGGGGTCTGCCGATTTACGGTTTGAAAAACTATCAGGGCATCACAAACGGCCTTCTGACACTTGATTCAAAAGCCGTCAACTTCAACAAAGACGTTACGCTCGGCCAGGGCGGCCTGCGCGTTGCGGCAAACACCGTTAACCTCGACAGCAAAATCTACAGCACGTCCGCAGGCGGCGTTGTATCTCTGGCCAATGACGCCACGATCAACAGCACGGCTGGCACGATCAATGTCCAGTCCAACAAGGCGTTCATCCAGCAAGCCGTCCACCTCGCAAAAGATAGCGGCGGCACGACGATCAATGTCGGCAACGGCACATACAACGAAAACGTCAACATCAACAAATCCCTGACGCTGCAATCCAAAAACGGCCGCGACGTTACGACGATCAACGGCATCGCGAACGGCGCGCTGGGTACGGTTGTTATCGGCAACAACATCAACAACGTCACATTGGGTAATGCCGGCAAAGGCTTTACGATCAACGGATTTGACAACAACAATCCGGGCGTTGAAAACGCCGCCGTTTACCTGCAGGGCGACCACAGCAACATTACCGTCAAGGGCAACAAAATCGTCGCGAACGGCGATTCCGCGCTTTTGAGCGAATATGGCCGCACGAACAGCAACATCGTTGTCGACGGAAACATCTTTGACGGCAAAACCTATGTCGGCAATACGTTCGCCACGGGCGACCAGTTCACTGTTCCAAACGTTCCGCGCCAACTGGTTGCATTGAACCTCGGCCTTTCCAACACGACATTTACGAACAACACGGTTCTCGGTAATTCCGGCGACCGTCAATTGGTTGCGATCAACTCGGTCGGCTCCAACATTTCCGGAAACACGATCGACGGCACGACAACGGCCAGCGTTCTTCACGTCCGCGGCTCCTCCGCCACGATCAGCAACAACACGATCGATGGTAACAACATTGCGGGAACGGCGCTTCTCGCCTCGAACATCTCCGGCCTGACCATCTCCGGCAACACGGTTAAAGACACGAAAGACGGCTGGAACAACCGCGGCATCAACGTAAGCGGAAGCCAGAACGTCGTCGTTACGGGCAACACGATCGATAACGCAGGCGGCCACAGCATTTACGCGGAAGGCGTTTGGGGCTCCGTAACGCCTCTGGATATTACAAACAACACGATTACGAACGCCGACCACAATGCGATCTACGTCAACAAATGGACCGGCGCCAACATCACGGGCAACAACATTACGGGAACGTCCGCAGGCAACGGTATCCAAGTTGACCTGACCAACAATGCCAACATTTCCGGAAACACGATCAAGAATGCCGCCAATGCAGGCGTCAATCTGTCGTACGGCAATGACGGCACGACAATACAAGGCAACACGATCGAAGATTCCAAATACGGAATCAGCATCGAAGTGGCCGGAAACCAGAACAACAAAAACATCATGATCGGTTCGTTCACGAGCGATCCTGCGCTGGCCAACACGATCAAAGGCGGCACAACGGGCATCCTCTCCACGGGCGCTGAAAACCTCTGGGTTCAAGGCAACGATGTAAGCGGCGCAAGCGAAACAGGTATCAATGTTTCCAACGGCGCGGGCTACACGTTTATCAACAACAACAAGATCAACGCCACAAAAGACGGTATCCGTCTTTCCGGTACGGAAGGCCTTATCGCAGATAACAGAATCGGCCTGACAAGCGGTCTTACGGGACACGGTATCGTTGTCACGAATGCATCCGGTACGGACATCCTGAGCAACCAGATCAACAATGTCGGTAAAGTCGGTATCTACGTCAACGGCGGCTCTAACATCGACGTCAATGACAACAAGCTGACGAAGATCGGCAACCAGGGCATCTACGGCAATCAGGTTCAGACGCTGTCCCTGCTCCGTAACAACCTCGACAATGTCAACTGGTCCGGTATCCAGATCGAAGGCGGCAAGAACCTGACGGTTCAGCGCAACAAGCTGAACAATGTTCGCGGCAACGGCGTTCAGGTCAGCGGCACGAACACGTCGGACATCTCCAACAACACGCTGACGCAGATCACGGGTAACGGCATCAACACGAACGGTGTTGCCAATTCCCGCATCACGAACAACGCCATTACAGGCGCGACGATCGGTATCAACACCAACACGGGCAGCAACCTCTGGATCGAAGGCAATGATATCGCAAGCGCAAGCGACGCCGGTATCAATGTGACGAACGGCGGCGGCGCTTATTCGATCATCAACTATAACAAGGTCAATTCCTCCAAAGACGGTATCCGCCTGACGGGTACGGACGGCGTGATCGGCGGCAACAAGATCGGCCTGACGGGCGCAATGACGGGCAACGGTATCGTTGCCAAGAATGCCTCCGGCACGGAAATCTTCAGCAATGAGATCAATGACGTTGCGAAAATCGGTATTTCCATCGATGGCGGCTCGAACATCGACGTCAACGACAACAAACTGACGAAAATCGGCAACCAGGGTATCTACGGCAATCAGGTTCAGACGCTGTCCCTGCTCCGTAACAACCTCGACAATGTCAGCTGGTCCGGCGTTCAGATCGAAGGCGGCAGCAACTTCACCGCACAACGCAACAAACTGAACAACGTCCGTGGTAACGGCATTCAGGTCAGCGGCACAAGCACATCGGATATCTCCAACAACACACTCACGGATATCCGTGTTAACGCGATCAACACGAATGGTGTTTCCAACTCCCAGATCCTGACAAACACGATCAACGGAGCGGCAATCGGCGTTTCCACAACGGGCGGCAGCAACCTCCGCGTTGAAAGCAACGACATCAGCAACACGAGCGACGCCGGTATCGTTGTCACGAATGGCGGCGGCTCCTTCTCTATCGTTAACTTCAACAAGATCAACGCCTCCAAAGACGGTATCCGCGTAACGGGCACCGATGCGGTTGTTGCGGCCAACAAGATCGGTCTGACGGGCGCACTGACGGGTTCCGGCATTATCGCCACGAACGCTTCGGGTACGGAAATCCTGAGCAACGAAATCAATGACGTTGCGAAGATGGGTATCTATGTTAACGGCGGTTCCAACATCGACGTCAACGACAACAAACTGACGAAGATCGGAAATCAGGGCATCTACGGAAATCAGGTTCAGACTCTGTCCCTGCTCCGCAACAACCTCGACAACGTCAGCTGGTCCGGCATCCAGATCGAAGGCGGCAAGAACCTGACGGTTCAGCGCAACAAGCTGAACAACGTCCGCGGTAACGGCATTCAGGTCAGCGGTACGAACACGGCCAATGTTTTCGGAAACCAGGTTCATGACATCCGCCTGGCCGGTATCGTCACGAATGATACGGCAAAGGCCACGGTATCCGGCAACACCGTCTACAATGTCGGTGCGAACGGTATCAGCGGTAACAACAACAGCAACCTTCTGATCCAGAACAACGCTGTCGGCTTTACAAACGCACTGGGCACGACGTCTGGCGCGGCCAACAACGTCAAGGGTGATGGTATCCGCATCGCGAATTCCAACGGCGTTCAGATCACCGGCAACAAGGTAACGGAAACATCCGGCACAAATGACGTTGGTTCGGGCATCTATGTAAGAGACAGCGGAAGCGCGGTCGTAGAAGGCAATACTGTTTCGAACGCAGATTGGGACGGTGTTAAACTTCAGGGTGGAAACGGCGTTGTCGTTGAAAACAACACGGTCACGAATATAGACCGCGTTGGTATCTACGCTGCCAACTCCAACAACCTGCTTGTTCAAAACAACAACGTGCAGAACGCAACCTTCTCCATCGGCGCGCCGTACGGTGCCATCACGGCGGACTTCGGTACGGACGTTACCATCACGGGCAACACCGTTAACGGTTCCACGCACGGCGTTATGATCAACGGCGTTGGCGGAACGAGCGTTCTTTCCAACAACACGCTGAGCGGACTGAGCAATGACGGCGTCAATGCAAAGAACTCCGGCACTGTTGAAATTTCCGGCAACACGGTTACCGTCTCGAACGGCAGCGGTGTCGACGTTAACGGCAACACCGCCGCGACGATTTCGGGCAACACGGTCAATGGCGGCGCAAACACACGCGGCATTTTCGCCTCGGGTGATGCGAACCAGTCGGTCGTCGTTTCCGGCAACACGCTGATCGACAACCGCGTTGGCGCCGAATTCCAAAGCGGCGTTATCGACCTGACAGGCGCGGGCAACACGATCAATGGCGGCGAAGTCGGACTGCGTTTTGCACCGACGGCCGGCAATGCGTCCCTGCTCTCGCTGGTTGATAATGACGGTCTGCCGAACACGGCCTACAACCCTGCCGTTGTACCGACAAACTTCGGCGGCACGATCGGCGCGCAAACCTTCACGGGTCAGAGCCTCTACTATGTCGAACTTGCAAACGGCGCGTTCAACACGCTGGGCGTACCGACATGGCTGAACGGTCTGGAATCCTCCTATGACGGTTTCGTTCCTTCGACTCTGCCAGGCAACATCATGACGCAGGCGCAGTTCGACACGATGAACGGCAAGATCTGGCACTTCCCGAACGCCGCGACGCTCGGCCTCTTCTTCTTCGGTTATGTCCCGGCACCTCTGGAGACGGCCGATATCGATGAGAGACTGGTCTTCAACACGTTCGGTTCGTTCAACGGAAACGTTTCCGGTCTGAACATCCGTATCAACGGTCTGCCGAACCTGCCGGGTTCGCAAGGCGCGGCGCTGAACAACATTCAGACGTTCGCCGGCGGCAGCGCACCAGCGACGCAGACTTTCGCAAACGCATCCGACCTCAATAATATCGAGACGGCGGCAGGCGGAGACAACAACCCG
>QFNK01000140.1 GCA_003240795.1 Micavibrio aeruginosavorus
GGACAATGCGCGTCTTCGCTTCCGCAAGATTTTGCTCAGCCTGATCTTCATCCTGTTATATCTGCTCGGCTGCCTCGGCCTTGCGCTGGTGCTGGATGTCAACGAAACCACCATCATGGCGGTGGGCGGCACGTTCGTCCTTGCGGCGGTTCTGGCGTTTCTGTTTCAGAAATTCCTCCACAATTACAGCGCGCAGGAAAAAGAACGCCTTCTGATCCGCGAGGTGATGGAGGGAAGCCGCGGCGCGCGCCTGATCACCGACGGTGCGGACAATACTGTTTATACCAACCAGAAATTCGACGAGCTGTGCGAGGAAACGGGGCGCGAGGCGCTGGACACGCTCGTCCGTCTTTTCTCCGACAATGTGGAGGCGCACAGCCTTTTCAAAAATCTGGCGGATCAGGCGCAGCGGGGTCTGAATGACTTCCTCGAACTGAAATCAACCTTTGGCGGCAGGGAACGCTGGTTCGTCGTCGCGGCGCAGCCTGTCGCAGGATGGGCGGGGTATGTGCACTGGAGCATCAACGATGTAACGCATCAGCGCGAACTGGACCGCACGATCCGGGAGGAGCGCGAAAAGCTGATCGACTTCACCGACAACGCGCCCGTCGGATTTTTCTCCATCGACGAAAACGGACGCTTCGTATTTGTGAACGCAACGCTTGCCAGGTGGCTGGGCGAAAGTATCGACGGCATTCTCGCCGACGGAACGCTCCACGCTTTCATGGAAACGCCGCCGTCCGATACCGCGCCATATGACATTGCGGAAAAAGGCGGCACGCGTCAGGTTGCCGAAATCACGATGAAAGGCGCAGGTGGCCGTACCTTCCTCGCATCCGTCAACCAGACCGTGGTGTTCGAGGAAGACGGACGCGTCCGCACGCGGGGCGTCATGCACGATCTGACGTCTGAGCGTGAAATGCGTCAGGCGTTGCAGGCGTCCGAATACAGGTTCCAGAAATTTTTCGAGGACGCGCCCCTCGGTATCGCGCTGGTCGACGCAAAAGGTTCGATTCAGGATTGCAACGCCGCAATGGCCGCAATGCTCGATATGCCGGTCTCGCAACTGGAAGGGAAAAACTTCGGCAACCTTCTGGCGAAGGATTCCAAAGACGCCGCGATGGAAACATTGAACGCGATCGCGGCGGGGGAAGAGCGAACAGGCGCGATGGAAATCGTCCTGAAGGGAAAACAGGATGTCTCCGTCCAGATGCACGCGCGCAAGATCAAGGACCGCGAGGGAATCGTTCTCCACTTCATCGACCTGCGCGAACAAAAACGCCTCGAGGCGCAATTCGTGCAGTCGCAAAAGATGCAGGCTATCGGCCAGCTCGCGGGCGGCATCGCGCACGACTTCAACAACCTTCTGACCGCGATCATCGGTTTCTGCGATCTTCTGCTTCTTCGTCACAAGCCGGGCGACCCGTCTTTTGGCGACATCATGCAGATCAAGCAGAACTCCAACCGCGCCGCGAACCTCGTGCGCCAGTTGCTGGCTTTCTCGCGTCAGCAGACACTGCGCCCGAACGTGCAGGATGTTACAGACATCCTGACCGAAGTTTCGCATCTCCTGCGCCGCCTGATCGGTGCGAACATCGAACTGGATCTCGACCACGGGCAAAGCCTCGGCCTCGTCAAGGTCGATGTGGGACAGATGGAACAGGTTCTCATCAACCTCGCCGTCAACGCGCGCGACGCGATGGAGCAGGGGGGCAAACTTTCCATCCGCACCAAAAACTATGTCAGCACATCGCCGCAAAAACGCTGTGACGACGAAATGCCTGCGGGTGAGTGGGTGGTGATCGAGGTCGCCGACACTGGCTGCGGTATCTCGAAGGAAAACATGACCCGCATTCTCGAGCCCTTCTTCACGACCAAAGGGATCGGACAGGGAACGGGACTGGGCCTTGCCACCGTGTACGGCATCATTCGCCAGACGGGCGGCTATCTGCATATCGACAGTACGGTTGGTATTGGGACAACATTTTCCATCTACCTGCCGCGCCTCTCCGCCGAAGAAGCAAAAACCGAAGCACCCGCGGCAAAGCAGGAAGAAAAAACAGGCGACCTGACGGGCAGCGCCCGCATCCTTCTGGTAGAGGACGAGGACGCCGTGCGCACTTTCTCAACGCGCGCTCTTACAAACAAAGGCTATCAGGTGCTCGGCGCCGAAAGCGGGGAGGCGGCGCTTGCCCTGCTGGATGTCGAAGACCTTTCGACCATCGATCTTCTCATCACCGACGTCATGATGCCGGGCATCGACGGCCCCACAATGGCAAAGAAGATTCGCGAGCGCAGCCCCAACCTGAAGATCATCTTTATCTCCGGCTATACCGAAGACCGCCTGAAAGACCATATGGGCGCGAACATCTATTTCCTGCCAAAGCCGTTCACGCTCAAGCAGCTGGCTGAAAAGGTTAAGGAAGCGCTCGGCTAGGCCGGATTTTATTGCCATAAGGCTCCTGTGGACGCTATAATGTCCCCTATGTTTGAGGCCTTTGAAAAAGTACATCTCTCCGTATTTCCGGAGCTGGCACATCGTCCGGCGCTGCATGTCGACATGGACAAGGTCTATGCCTTTCATCGCCCGCAGCGCGGCGGCAAAAGCATCTATCTCGATCCTACCCTGACCGACCGCTTTCTCTCCGCGCTTCACAAGACCCAGGATGTTGCGTACAGCTTCGGCGGTTATCTCGAGGACCGCGCCAATCTCTGGAGCGGCTCCTATATGGATGAGGACCGCGCCGTGCATTTGGGAATCGATGTCAACGCGCCTGCCGGAACGCTTGTCGCGCCGGCACGCGCCGCGAAAATCGCGAAAATCGTTCACGATCCCGATCAGGATGGCGGCTGGGGCTCCGTCGTGTTTTTTGAGCTTGAAAAGCCTCTCGGCAATATTTCCCATTTTCTCTATGCGCATCTTGCACCGGATATGCTGGTGGCGGTCGGTGACCATGTAGAGGCCGGACAGGAAATCGGCCATCTGGGACGTCCCCACGAAAATGGCGGCTGGTACGAACATCTTCATATCCAGGCCCTGACGGCGGAAGCCTGGGCACTCGTCAAAGACCGCGATGACATGGGCGCGTTCGACGGCTACGACGCTCTGCCGCAGGGGCGGGAACATCATTTGTCCCCAAATCCGGCACCTTTATTGTTCCTGAAATAATTTTTGTTCTTTTTTTGTTCTTTCCGGTTGACGGTGAGAACAAATGGTGTACGATTGCTCTCATCATATCGTTGTGCGCAGCTTTCAGGGCGCCGTTGAAACACCGTTTTTTCTATGCCAGAAAAGGATGAACCCCGATGTCAGTAACCGAATTCAAGAAGGAAAACTCCATGGACAATAAGAACTCCGCCGAACGGCAGAAGGCTCTCGACGCCGCGCTCAGCCAGATCGAACGCGCTTTCGGCAAAGGCTCCGTGATGAAGCTGAACGGCGACAACAACCCGCTGGAGGTGGAGGCCGTCTCGACCGGCTCGCTCGGTCTCGATATCGCCCTCGGCATCGGCGGTCTGCCACGCGGCCGTATCACGGAAGTATACGGTCCCGAAAGCTCCGGTAAAACAACACTGGCGCTGCAGGTTATTGCAGAGGCGCAAAAGGCCGGCGGCACATGCGCCATCATCGACGCGGAACATGCGCTTGATCCGACATACGCGAAGAAACTCGGCGTTGACCTCGACAACCTCCTGATCTCCCAGCCCGATGCGGGGGAGCAGGCGCTCGAAATCGCCGACACGCTGGTGCGTTCCAACGCCATCGACGTTCTGGTCATCGACTCCGTTGCGGCGTTGGTGCCGCGCGCCGAATTGGAAGGCGAAATGGGCGACACCCATGTCGGTCTTCAGGCGCGTCTGATGTCCCAGGCCCTGCGTAAAATCACGGGCTCGATTTCCAAATCCCGCTGCGTCGTGATCTTCATCAACCAGATCCGTATGAAAATCGGTGTCATGTTCGGTTCTCCTGAAACGACGACAGGTGGAAACGCGCTGAAATTCTATGCATCCGTCCGTCTCGATATCCGCCGTATCGGTTCCATCAAGGAACGCGAAACGGTCGTCGGCAACCAGACGCGCGTGAAGGTCGTGAAAAACAAGATGGCACCTCCGTTCCGCCAGGTCGAATTCGACATCATGTACGGCGAAGGTATCTCCAAAACGGGTGAGATCATCGATCTCGGCGTTCAGGCAAACCTCGTTGAAAAATCCGGCGCGTGGTTCTCGGCGGAAGGGGAGCGTATCGGTCAGGGACGCGAAAACGCGAAACAATATCTGCGCGACAATCCGGCCATGCTGGGCACGCTTGAAAACAAAATCCGTGCGAATGCCGGTCTTGTTGCCGAAGCTATGCTCGTCGGTCCGGACTCTAGCGATCCGAACGAATCCGAAAGCGCGGAAGACGAGGCCCCGGCCGCACCTGCCGCTTCCGGCAGATCCAAGAAGGCCGCAGCCCAGGGATAAAAGCTATAGAGCGGGTTCAAGAAGTCGCTTACACACCGTTTCTTCCCGAAGAGAAATCCTCCGCAAGTCCCCCTCGCGGAGGATTTTTCTTGGGCGATCACAAATCGAAAAGAGGGCCGTTGTTCGCCGCGCTGTCACCGATCTTCCATTTGGAAATCTGGTCCGCGATGCGTGTCGGTTCGGGCAGGCGGTAACCGCGAAAGGATTGCAGGACAATCTCCAGCGCGGTTTTCTGAGAAATGCGGTGCCCCGCGGAAATATAAAGCGGATTGCATTTCGCCTTGCTGCGCAGGACGGTTCCGATCCTCTCGTCCTTGTCGGTCAGATCGGTCATGGAGAATGCGTCCTCTGGAACATCGTCGTGCAACCCGCACAAGCGTGATTTCCCGACACCGATAGCGGGGATATCCGCCTCCACGCCCAAATGCGCGGCAATCCCCATCCGGCGCGGATGCGCCACGCCTTGCCCGTCCACCATCAACAAGTCAGGTTTCTCTGTAAGGCAGTGCAGCGCTTTCAAAATCGCCGGCACTTCACGAAAGGCAAGCAGGCCGGGAATGTAGGGAAAATCCGTCGGCGCATAGGCAATGATGGATGTCTGCAAAGAAAGCGAAGGCCAATCGAAAACGGCGATGACGGCTTTGGTCAGCTCCCGCTCCAGATCATATCCTACGTCAACGCCCGCGACGATGCGCAGGTCTCCGAATTCATCGCGCAATGAAATGCGGGCGCGATATTCATTCTGCAATTCTATCGCCGCGCGCACGTCCGGCGCGTTCATTGCTTCGCGCGTTGGTTTGGGTCTGAAATACGCCATCCGAAATATATAGGCGGACTTTGATTGAAGTCGAAGCCGCCATAAAAAAACACCGGTTTTTGTCCGGTGTTTTGCAGGGTTTAAAGATCAAAGACGTAGTCGTTAGAGCGTCTTGCCGTGTAACTGTCCGCGTTGCTTTTCTTGAGTTCGCTGCGCAGCGTGCGTTCGTTTTCTTCATACGAATGATCCTGCTTGTGCCGCGGCAGGGAAGTTTCAAGGCATTCATACGCTTTTGTTATGCAATTCTGCGCCTCTTCGAAACTCATGCCCAGCTTACGCGCAAGGTGGCGGTCAT
>QFNK01000141.1 GCA_003240795.1 Micavibrio aeruginosavorus
GGATCGACGTAGTTGCCACGAACACGCTCGAACACTTCGCCAAACAGGTTGAGTTGTTTGTACGTGTCGTTAGCGTCAGGATCTTCCTTCAGCTTTTCTTTCACGCTTTGCGTTGCCGTGCGCTTTTCTTCCTGCGCCCAAGCGGGGCTCGTACTCAGCGTGACGAACATGGATGAAGCAAGAGCAAGGCCGAGAAGTACGCGAGACGAATTTTTACGGAAGAGAGAGAGCATCGATGTTCCTTTGATTACAAACCTGCAATTTTTTTGGCGGGATTAACGGGCTCCCCTTTAAGACGGAGCTCGTAATAGAGGGTAGGGCGCCCCCCTTCGGATGAAGTTTTGGGAAGAACGCCGACCGGTTCACCTGCCGCAACGGATTGCCCCACCACTGTATCAATTCTGGCCAAACCTGCAATAAGACTATGATATTCTTTTTGATGTTCCACGATAATAATGCGGCCGTAATTTTTGAATGTTCCCGCATAACGGACGACCCCGCCCATAGGCGCGACGACCAGGCCGCTTGGACGGCTTTCGATGGTCAGCCCCTGACTTTCCGCACCGATATCGTCCATTTGACGGAATCCCGTTTTGATCATACCGGAAACAGGCAGTTGCGCGGATCCCGGACGGGGTATCGGCGTCGTGCGGGACGGAGAAGCCGTGAGAGCCGCTTGTTTAATCTCTTTTTGCTGCGCCTTCGGAAGGGATCGCGCTTTGCGTTCTATCGACGCAAGGCGCGTGCGCTCTTCCTCGGCCGCCGCCTTTTCACGCTCTTCGATACGGGAAACGAGGTCTTTCAAATTGCTCGCACGCGTTGAAATGTCCTTAAGCGCCGCTTCTTCTTCCTTCACATCCGAGCGGTTGCGGGCATAAAGGTCTTTGCGTTTTTCCAGAAGCGCGGCAATTTTGGTCTGTTTTTCCGCGAGATCCGCTCCGGTTTTCTTGGCTTGCTCCTGATCGTCCTGCAACTGCTTGATAAGCTCGGACAGGCGGGTCAGGTCTTTCTTAAGATTTTCCGCCCGCCCGTAGATATCTGGCAAAATTCCCTGCAGCAGCATGGCGCTTTGCGCCGTTTCAAGCGGCGCGCCCGGGCTGGCGATGATGGCCTCCGGCGGGGTGCGGTTCAGCCGCTCCAGCGCCAGAACCAGATCACCGATTGCGCCCTTGTCTTTTTTCAGGCGTTTTTCGATGGCGAATTGTTCCTTGCGCCCATCGCGGATGCGTAAATCCAGCTTGTTGAGTTCCGCCTCATTCTTTTTGATTTCGCCCGCAATTCCCACGAGGTCTTTTTGCGTGTCTTCCAGCTCCGCGTTTATTTTCTTCGCTTCTTTTTCAAGCGTCGATTTGCGTGCTTCGCGCTCGGTTTTCTCGCGTTCCAGCTGGCGGGCGGGGTGAACCGCCGGACGCACAGCCTCGGCGTCATCCTGCGCCATGGCAGGCGCGGAAAGAATGAAAATCAAAAATATAAATGCGATCGTATATTTCATATTTCGTTCAATCCCTGTGATAGGGGTGGCCCGCAAGGATTTGCTGGGCACGGTATATCTGTTCCATAAGCATGGTCCGCGCCAGCATATGGGGCCAAGTCTGAGCCCCAAAAGACAAGAGCATCGTGGCTTTTTTACGAAGCTCATCGGACAGGCCGTCCGCACCGCCGATGATGAATTGCACCTGTCCGTGGCTGGTCGCAAACGCCTCCATACGCGCTGCAAAGTCGCGGCTCGGCATACTTTTTCCGCGCTCGTCCATCATGACGATGGCCGCATTCGGTTTCAGGCGTTCTGTAATGCGGGAATGTTCGTCGACCTGTGTCCGGCCTTCCAGTTCGATAAGGGTGAATTTCCACTGAAGACGCTTGCGGTAATCATCAAAAACATCCAGCAAAGGATCGTTTTTAAGCTTCCCAACGGCGATGAGTTCTATAGAGAGCATCCTTTATGGATGCCCCATCGGAATTAAAAAAGATAGGCGGCTGTATGATTAAACCGCTTTCAATCCGCTGCTTTTTGGCGCGGCATTGATCGTAACGCCCGGAACGCTCCACATTTTTTCGATATTGTAGAACTCGCGGACTTCGGGACGGAAGAGGTGGACGATCACGTCGCCGGCATCGAGAACGACCCAGTTTGCCTGTCCGATACCCTCGATACGGATATCCTGTGTTCCATGCGCGTGAAGGCGTTCACGCAGCTTCTCCGCCATGGAAACGATGTGGCGGGACGATGTACCCGACACGACGATGATATAATCGGCGAGAGCGGATTGGCCTTCGAGGTTTATGACCTGAATATCGTCGCCTTTGTCACCGTCGAGCGATTCAACGATAAGATTTTTAAGGTCCATCACGCTGCTCGCGGATGTAGTGTCATCTTTTGGAATGGAAGTCCTCCTGCCTTGATTTGATGTCATATGTATAGGCAAAACCGTGCCTTCCCGCAAGTCGGGCCCGCCAGTCAAACGGAATGTCCGGAAGAAAGGATATGACGAGCGACGCGCCTGTTTTTCCCATACAAGGTCAATTATAAGCCGGATTCGACCCCATCTCAAGAATATCCGATACCGCAGGACGGCATAATCATATTAATCTATTGTTTTAAAAGAGAATTCCTTATGGCGGTGGAGGAGATGTCCATCATTTTCGCCGACCGGACGAAGCGTATATTGGGATGATCGACCATGGAAGCCGGGCAGCTGCGCACCAGGCCGCCCGCCGGCGGCCGTGCGATGAAGACGACCGGGATAAGGTCCGCCAGCTCCCTCCAGCGGTCCCAGCGGTGAAAAATATGTGCGTTGTCCATGCCGCAGATAAAGGTGAATTCTGTGTGCGGATAATGACGCAACAAGGCTCTTACCGTATCATAGGTGTAGGAAGTACCGAGCTGTACCTCCAGATGTGTGGCAATCATGCGGGGATGTCCGGCTATGATGTCCTCCACGGACGCAAACCGCTCCTGATATGGTGCCATCCCTGCGCGCTGCTTGAGGGGGTTTTGCGGTGTGACCAGCCACCAGACAAAATCCAGTTTGCATTCCACAAGCGCGAGTTTGGCAATATGCCGATGACCTGCATGTGCCGGGTTGAACGACCCGCCGAACAGGCCGATGCGCAGACCGCGCCAGCGCCCTGCGTTCAATAGTCCGGGGGGTGTGAGTAGCGACATGCTGCTATGGCCGTAAGTGGCCATCCCCCAGAACTTTGTATTTAAAAGTCGTAAGCTGGCGCACGCCGACGGGGCCGCGCGCATGAAGCTTTCCTGTGCCGATGCCGATTTCCGCGCCAAAGCCGAATTCACCGCCATCCGCAAATTGCGTCGAGGCGTTGCGGACGACGATCGCGCTGTCGACATTGTTCAGGAAATAAGCTGCGGCGGCATCATCACGTGCAATAATCGCGTCTGTATGGTGGGAACCGTAATGGTTGATGTGGGCGACCGCCTCGCCAACGCCATCCACAAACTTAACGCTGATTTTTTTGTCGAGATATTCGCAAGGCCAGTCCTGTTCCGTCGCCCGCGCCACGCGTTTGTCGAGCGCCTGCGCCATGCCGTCACCGACGACCTCCACGCCTTCCGCCAGAAGCATGGACAAAATATCATGGGCAAGGGCGGTATCAACGGCCTTGTCGAAGAGCAGGGATTCCGCCGCGCCGCAAATCCCGGTTCGCCGCAGCTTTGCATTGCGGACAATGGAAAGGGCCATATGGGAATCCGCGGAAGCATGGACATAGACATGGCAGTTGCCATCAAGATGCGCAAAGACCGGCATCTTCGCATCACTCATAACCCGGGATGTCAGGCTCTTGCCGCCGCGCGGAATGATGACATCAATAAGGCCGGTTGCATTGAGCATGTCGCCGACATGTTTCCTGTCCTGATCCGGCACCATGGCAACCGCATCGGAAGGGAGGCCGTTGCGCTCAAGCGCAGATACGACAAGGGAATGGAGCAGGCGGGACGTTTGCGCGCTTTCGGAGCCGCCGCGCAGGATAATTGCATTACGCGATTTGAGAGCCAGTGCCGCCGCGTCGATAGTCACATTGGGACGGGATTCATAAATCATGCCGAGGACGCCGATAGGCACCGACACCTTTTGAAAGCGCAGGCCGTTCGGACGCGTCCATTCCTCGAGGATCTTTCCGCAGGGATTTTCGAGCGCGCGAATATCTGCAACGCTTTGCGCAATTGCGGTGATGCGGTTATTGTTGAGCGTCAGGCGGTCAAGCAACGCAGTGCTCAGGTCTTTTGTAACGGCTTCATCCAGATCGAGCAGGTTCGCCTTCATGATATCGTCGCGCTGCGCGATGATTGAAAGCTCCAGATCACGAAGCGCGGCATTGATGAGCGCATCATCCGATTGCGACAGGATAAACGCTGCGGATCTAGCCGCTTGTCCCAATTCCTCAATCATGTTGCCCGGCGCCATAAAAAACTCCCTGCCGTGATTATAAGCACGGAACAGGGAGTTTGGTATCACGAATTTGAATTAGTTGAGGTGTTTGGAAACCGACTGGATCGCCTGATCGATCAGGTTGTCGCTGGTTTTCGTGTCCATGGACTTCGTCACGATTTCACGCGTTGCCTGAATGGCAAGGTCGGCGGCATGGGCGCGGATATCGGCAATCGCCTTTTCTTCGATGCGTTTCAGGCGCTCCGAAAGCTGCGCTTCGCGGCGCTCCATCGTTTCGCCCAGCTCTTTCTCGGCAGCTTGCTGGACAGCGACGGCGGAAGCCTTGGCTTGTTCGATGATCTTCGCGGCGGCATTCTCTGCATCGCGTTGCTTCTGCTGAAACTCGGCGAGCAGATCCTGCGCTTCTTTCTTCAGGCGGTCGGCCGTTTCGATCTCGGTACGGATCTGTTCGATTTTGGCATCCAGTGATGCTGTAATCTTTTTACCGGCGGCCTTGACGATCAGGAGAATGAAAACAACAAAGGAAATGGCAACCCATGCCGTCGTGTTGTGCGTAAGGATATCCATCATGTTAGGCTGCCTTTGCTTTACCGGCTATGGTTTCGACAATGGCCTGCGCCTTTTGTCTGTCGGTGGTCGTGCCTGTAATTTTTTCCGCGGCCAGGCTGGCAACATCTGCGGCAACGGCCGTCATGTCGCTCATCGCGCTGTCACGGGCTTTTTCAACGCGCTGTTCGGCGGCATTGATTTCTGTTTCGGAACGGGCGCGGAATGCGTCGGACTGATCCGCCGCTTTTTTCTTTGCGGCCGCCTCGACATCCTGAACGGCTGTTACGGCTTGAGCGCGCGCTTGCTCCAGCATTTTTTCATAGGCTTCGCGGGTCGTTTCGGCTTGCTTGCGAAGTTGTTCGGCAGCATCGAGGTTGCCTTTAATCATGTTGTCACGGCCGTCCACAACGGATGCGATAGAGGGCAGCGTGCTCTTTGCGAACACCGTGTAAAGAACGGCGAACATAAGAAGGAGCCAGAAAATCTGGCTTGGATATGTCGTGATGTCCAGTTGCGGCAATCCGCCGCCGCCATGATCTTCGGCCGCTTCGACGGGATTTTCCGCATCGGGTGTAACGAATGCCGGACCGGCAGGATTTTCAGGCGAT
>QFNK01000142.1 GCA_003240795.1 Micavibrio aeruginosavorus
TCTGGAAAACGGGTTGGTGGATGTCCGCGTCATGCAGGCGGAGCGTCGTTTCGCCGTTCGCGGGCGGGACTTCGGCGCGGAAGCGTCTGGGCAGCTCTTTTTTCTGCCATGTGCCGTAATATTTTTCCGCCAGCGGCTTGAATTGCGCGGCCGTAATGTCGCCGCTGATGACAACAACCGCGTTGTTTGGCGCATACCATGTGTCGTAGAATTTTTTGACGTCCGCCCATTCGTATTTTTCGATTTCCGACATCCAGCCGATGACAGGGACGGCGTAAGGGTGGTTCACGAACAAGACACTTTGCATATGTTCGCCGAATTTTGCGCGCGGGTCGTTGTCGGTGCGCTGGCGGCGTTCTTCGATGACAACAGCCTTTTCAGACGCGAAATGGGACGGCGGCGGGTTGATGTTGGCCATGCGGTCGGCTTCCATCTCCATTACCTTTTCAAGATTGTCGACGGAGACGGATTCAAAAAACGCCGTGTAATCCTGACCTGTAAAGGCGTTGTCGTTGCCGCCGAGCGTCTTGATGGTTTTGGAATAATCCCCCGGCGCGATTTTTTCGGTACCCTTGAACAAAAGATGTTCAAGATAATGCGCCATGCCCGATACGCCCGGCGCTTCATCCGCGCTTCCGGCCTTGATCCAGATCATATGGGTGATGACGGGTGCGCGGTGGTTCGGGATGACCACGACCTGTAGCCCGTTTTCCAGTTTGAATTCCTCCGCGCCGAATGTCTGGGCGAGGGAGGGCAGGGGAATGACCGCAAGTACGGCCATAACAAGGAATATGCGGATTTTTGTCATGCCCCTAGATATAGACAATAAAAAACACCCCGCCAAGGGCGGGGGGTGTTTGATGCGATAATGGCGGTGGATATTAGCGGTCGCCGATTGTCGGTACTTGGCCGGCGGTGATCGGCTTTCCCTGCGCCTTGTTTTGCTTGATTCGTTCGATTTCCTTGACCGGATCGACGGCTTCCTTGGACGGCTCCGCCGGTGTCATGCCGACCATGCGTTTCAGCTTGTCGATGCCCGGGCGTTCGCCCTCGATAAGTTCGGCTGTCTCCTGATCCACCTTTGCGCGGATTGCAGGGGAGGCGTTGGCCGCGCCGGAACGCTGCAGGAGGGATGCTTCCCCTTGCGTCATGCTGTTTGCGGTCTGCGGATAAGCCGCGCCTTCGCCGAGGATCGACTGGCGCGCCATTTGTTCGGTTGTGATTTCCTGCGGCCGCGCGGCACCGGGTTTCGGTGCGGGAAGGCTGTTCAGGTTCGCTGGCATCTCCAGAGGTGCGCGCGTGACGACCTTGAATTCGTCCGGCGCCTTTTTAGAGAAATCGAATTGCTCGCGCACCTCGCTGCAACCCTGCAGCAGCAATGAGGCGCCTGCCAGAAATGTGAGAACCAAGACTTTGCGTGTCATGCGGCCTGTTCCTTGTTGGTCCGTTTCGGCTCCAAGAATATCCCATCGAGCACCAGCATGGCAATCCCGACCACGATGGCGCAATCCGCCACGTTGAACGCAGGATAATGCCAGCCCATAACATGGAAATCGAAGAAGTCGGCAACCGCGCCGAAACGGGCGCGGTCAATGACGTTGCCGATCGCGCCGCCGATCACCATGGAAAGCGAGACTGCCTGCAGCCAGCCCTGCGCGCGTACCAGCCACACGGAGAAAAGAACCGTGATGGCAAGCGCGAGGCCGGAGAGAATCCAGATGCCGCTTCCCTGGAACAGCCCAAAGCTGATCCCCTCGTTCCAGACCATGGTCAGGTTGAAGAAGGGGAGAAGCTCCACCGATGCAAAGCCAAAGCGCGCTGGCGCGGATGACAGCCAATCGAAGAGGGACATGGCATCCGTACCCGGCATTGCCTTGGGACGAATGATATATTCCAGGATCGCCCATTTGCTGATCTGGTCGGCCACAATGATAAAAGCGGCAAGGCTGAAGCCAAGGGTCGCTTTGCAGGAACAGGCTTTGATCATGTTATGCCGCCTTCTGCTGTTTTTCGTACCAGCGCACGGCCGCCGCATCGCGCAGCGTCAGATCGGGATAGTCTTTGTCCGTGCCGACTTCCGGCAGGACTTTCCAGCTGCGCGCACATTTGTTGCCTTCGGCTTTTGCAAAGACAACGCCGACACCTTCGACTTTCGCGTCCTTGAACGCGCCGTCCGGTGCTTCGCCGCTGCTTACGCTTGCCTGCGATGTGATGCAGATTTCCGCCATGTCCAAACCGTTCAGGGCGTTTGCGTATTCGCCGCTCACATAAATATGCGGATGCGCTTCCAGGGAAGAGCCGATTTCCTTTGCCGCGCGATGCGGTTCGAGGGCGCCGAGGACGACATCGCGAACCTTGAGGATATTTTCCCATTTCGCTTCCAGCGCTTCGTTGCGCCATTCGGCGGGCACGGTGGAGTAGGTGCGGAGGTGGATGCTTTCCGCCTCTTCGAACACGCCTTTCGGACGGTAATCCCAGGCTTCTTCCGCCGTGAATGACAGGAAGGGGGCGAAGCGTGTGACAAGGAAATCATAGAGTTCCGCCATCACCGTGCGGCAGGCGCGGCGTTCGAACGAGTCCGGCGTGTCGCAATACAGCCTGTCTTTGCGGATGTCGAAATAGAAGGACGACAGGTCCGAGTTGCAGAAATGGTACAGCGTCTGGATGATGTCGTTGTAGCGGTATTCCTCGATATCCTTTCGGATGGACGCGCTGATGTCCGCCATGCGGGAGAGCATATACTGCTCCAGCTCCGGCATTTTCTGGAAGTCTGCCGCGGGGATTCGTTCGCTTCCCGTGAATCCTTCGATCGCGCCGAGCAGGAAGCGCAGCGTGTTGCGGATACGGCGGTAGACGTCGGACGTGTTTTTCAGCATGTCCTTGCCGATGCGCATATCGTCGGAGAAGTTCGACATGACAGTCCACAGGCGGATGATATCCGCACCGTATTCCTTCATCAGGTCGAGCGGATCGACGACATTGCCCAGAGACTTCGACATTTTATAGCCTTTGTCATCCAGAACGAAGCCGTGCGTCAGCACGTTCTTGTAAGGCGCATGGCCTTTCGTGCCGCAGGATTCGAGAAGGGAGGAGTGGAACCAGCCGCGGTGCTGGTCGGAGCCTTCAAGATAAAGGTCGGCCTTGGAAACATTGAGTTCCTCGCGGTCGTCCACGACAAAGACGTGCGTGGAGCCGGATTCAAACCAGACATCGACGATGTCGAAAATCTGCTCGTAATCCGCAACGCTGTAATTGTCGCCAAGGAAGTGGCGCGGGTTGCGTGACCACCAGGCATCCGATCCTTCGGCCTCGAACGTGTCGGTGATGCGTTTCAGGACGGCTTCGTCCTCAAGCGGCTCACCCGTTTTCTTGTTCACGAACAGTGCGATCGGAACGCCCCACGAACGCTGGCGCGAGATGCACCAGTCAGGGCGCTGTTCGATCATTGCCGTGATGCGGTTTTCACCGGCGGCGGGAACCCAGCGCGTTTCGCGGATCGCTTCCAATGCGACTTCGCGCAGGTTGTTGTCGTCGTCCAGCGCAATGAACCATTGCGGCGTGGTACGGAAGATCAGCGGCGCTTTCGATCTCCAGCTGTGCGGATATTCGTGACGCAGCGATCCTTTGGACAGAAGGTTTCCGGCTTCATCAATTGCTTTCAGGACGGCAAAGTTTCCTTCGCCCGTTTCGCCTTTCTGCGTCAGGATTTCTAGTCCGGCAAACAGCGGCACATGCTCGCGGTATTTGCCGTCATCCGTAACGTTGTCCGGAATTTCGATTTTCGGGCTGCGCTTGATGTTGGTCGTCTGTACCAACATAAAGTCGTCCGCGCCGTGGCTAGGCGCGATGTGGACGAAGCCTGTTCCCGCTTCTTCGGTCACGAATTCACCGGCGAGGGATGGGACATCGAACTCATATCCCTGACCGCGCAGCGGGTGGGCCGCGATGGTGCCTTCAAGGACGGCGCCCTTGAAGCTTTCACCTTCGCTCCAGCTTTCGATCTTCGCCTGCGTTTTTACATCGTCAGCCAGTGATTTCGCGAGGAGGAGCTTGTCGCCCGTTTTCGCTTTTGATCCTTCTGCAACGCTTTCGATTGTGTAGACGGCATAGTCGATGTTCTTGCCAAATGCGGTCGCGCGGTTGGACGGCAACGTCCATGGCGTCGTTGTCCAGATCACGATGCTCGCGCTTTCGGCGGCGGCGTGGTTCGTCGAGACGATCGGGAATTTTACCCAGCATGTGATGGATTTGTGTTCCTTGTATTCCACCTCCGCTTCGGCGAGCGCGGTCTGTTCGACACAGCTCCACATTACAGGTTTAACACCGCGGTAAAGCGAGCCGTTCAGCAGGAATTTATGGATCTCACCCGCGATACGCGCCTCTGCGTGGTTCGTCATGGTGAGATAAGGGTTTTTAAAGTCGCCGATAACGCCAAGGCGTTGAAAGTCATTGCTTTGTACATCAACCCATTTTTGTGCAAATTCCCGGCATTCGGCACGGAATTTGATCGGCTCGACATCATCCTTGTCTTTTCCGGCCTCGCGGTATTTTTCCTCGATCTTCCATTCTATCGGAAGGCCGTGGCAGTCCCATCCCGGTACCAAGGGCGCATCATACCCCGCCATCTGCCAAGATTTATTGATTAGGTCTTTTAGGGACTTTGTAAAAGCATGCCCCATGTGAGCGTGTCCGTTTGCATACGGAGGGCCCCAGTGCAGGATCCATTTTTTGCGGCCTTTTGATATATCGCGGATCTGTTTGTAAAGATCCATATCCTGCCATCGCTTCACCATGTCCGGCTCGCGCTTGGGCAATTCGCCGCGCATCGGGAAATCTGTCTTTGGAAGGAAAACGGTATCGCGGTATTTGTCCGCGGAGCTGTTCGTGTCGGCCATGGTTAATATCACCTTCTATGAGGGGGATACCCTACAAAATTCATGAATGGGAAACAAAGGAAATTGCGCGTGGAAACCCGGTCCTTAAACAAGAACCGGGACAATAATTCGAATAATCGCGCGCGCAAACGTCATTCTAGTCAAAAACCTTTAAATACAGCCTGTTGTGAGGCATATTTTACGTATTGTTAACGAAAGTGTTTTAATAATGGGGCGTATATTTAAAACATAGTCAGTATGGCTGATTTGGGCAATCCTTTATTTAAGAACGCGCCTCATGTGGCGAAAGACTTCAAAAAAGCGACGGAGGCAGGGATTGCCCAGCGTCTCGGAACGGTCGCGGCCCATCACGATTATACCGTCATCGCCGATATGGATCACCGCAGCCCTTCCGCTTACTCCATTATTTCCAAAGACCAAAGCATGGCAGCCCTGAAAAGTGCCGGTGTTAAACACATTGCCGTCGAAATGCTCAATCCAAGCGATCAGCCTATTTTGGATGCCTACGCGAACGGCGAAATTTCCGACCGCGCGATGAAGCATTTCTATCAGGACAGAATGACTTTTAATACTGGGGCCGATTACGGGACAAGTGATAAGCCTGTAAAGAAATCCTTGGTTGAAATGATCCAGAATGCGAAGCAGAACGGTATTTCCATTC
>QFNK01000143.1 GCA_003240795.1 Micavibrio aeruginosavorus
CAACATTGATTTCCGGCGTGGCCGCAGTTACAGGCGCTGCGCTGCTGTTCAGCTGGTCTACGGCCTTAAAGCTTTCTTCCAGGTTTTTCTGCATGTCATCCACGGAAGGCAACTGGCTTTCAACTGTCTGAAGCTGGACTTCCGGCGTTTGGACTTCAACCGCGGGGGCTGTGACATCCGAACCCGTTACGTCGGCGACAACGGTTTGCTGAACGCTTGGTTTAATTACAGGTACTTCGGCCTTGATCTCAGGAGATTTGAAACCGAAGAAGCTTTTCGCGCTCGTAAACGCCGATGCAAAGAAAGATTTTACCGGCTCGACGGCTGGCGCAACGGCCGCTTTCGCTGAATCGAACAGGTTGTTCGAGGCTTCTGCAATTCTGGCCACAACAGGAGAGGCATAGTTACCAACGGTTTCCGTTGCCGACTTGACCGCGCTCTTGATTACATCACCGCCCGGGATAACGGCCATGGCGGCACCGATTTTTGTGCCGGCCCAGTCCAGCGCCTGCTGCGTGAACGGCATAGGCAGGATATAATGCATAAAGGCCTGGGACGCCGCACCGCCGGCAAAACCTAAGAACGTGCTGGTGAGCAGGTGTCTTTTCAGGCTGGCGGTTACTTCCGCGCCGGATTTGATCTGCTGGTTGCGCTCTCTTATATATTTATAGACGCCAACGCCTGCACCCGCCGCCGCCGCGATAGGAAGTACGGAAACACCTGCAACCGTAACCCCGCCAAACCCCGCAAACGCCCCGATGCCCATAACACTCATACGAATGGACATAGAAACCGTGGCAGAGGCGCCCGCGCCGATTGCAAAAGTTTTGGCATTGGAAGATGTGAAAATGTTCGACAGGCCTTTGCGCGCTTTCACCTCGGCGCCGGCAGGTTGGCCAAGTATTTCTTCGATCGCAATAGGGCCTTTCTTATATTGGGCAGCAGCGTCAGAGGCGGCGTTATAACCGGCAAGTTCCAGTTCGGCGTCGATCTGGGCAAATTTTTGCTCATCATCGTTATGGGCGGTACGGGCCAGCTCCGCGGCTGCCGCAATTTGCGCATCATATATTTCACCGTTGGCACGGTTTTCATCTATACGGCGACCGAAGTCTGTTTCTTCGCGGATTTCCGGGTTCTTAAGAGCTGCGTTTTGGTTAACCATTTGATATTCCTGCCGTTTTTAAGGTTGCCTGTTCATTTTTTTACACTTTTTTAAATTTCCCTAAAAAAGTGTTGCGTTATTACGGAAAGAGATATATACACTTCCACACACTATGGCAAGAAAATATTTTCATATCAAACTTGCCAAACGGTTTTTGGAAAATAGAGACAAACTTTAGGAGTTGAACATTATGAACATGAAACAAACATTGAAGCGTGTTGCTGCCGCTGCTGTTGTAGTCGGCGGTATGGGTCTGGCAACGGCAGATGACGCAAGCGCCCAAGCGACGGGCGGCTGCACGAACTGTGGTGGACAAGGCGGTGAAAAACCTCCAGTAACGCCTCCAGGTGGTGATACAACGATTGTTGTTAAAGGTGGAGACGGCGGAAACTCAAGCTCAAGTGCAAATGCAAGCGCAAGCTCCGAATCCAGCTCTTCTTCTTACGCGACGGGCGGCAGCGCAAATGCAACGGGCGGCGACGCACGTTCGACACAGACGAACATCAACAACCAAAGCACGACCTTTAAAGGCGCCGCAAACGGCGGTTCGCTCAACGCTGGTACAGGCGGGATCTGCCCAACAGGTTTCGGTGCTTACATTGGAACATTCAGCGTAAACGCAGGTGGTGTTTTCAACAAACAAGACAAGGTTTGTATGGATCTGGAAGTTGCCAAAACAGTAATGGCGCTCGGCCTTCAGTTCAATGATCAGGGTATGACTTCCATGGGGGCTGCCACTTGGATAGATATTTCCGGTCACGCTAAAAAGGGAGCGGATGTTGTTGTAAAACAATTGACGAAATGTGGCGGCAGGAAACTTGTGTCGGCGGTTCTTGGTGCCGTTGAAGGAGCTCCTTGCATTACCGAATTCGTAAGAGTGACTCAGCCGAAACAACCGTACAAGCCTAGAAACAGAAAAATAGCTAAAGAAATTGCACAAACTGTAAAGGCGCAGGAATGTATGGTCGTACGTGAAACTGTCACGGAACGCATGTGCAGAATGAAGCCGTAATTTACAGGCAACGCCATTATAAAAATACAGGGAGTGTAAAATGAAACAAAAGTTTCAACAAATGGCTAAAGTAATCGTGCTCCTGGGCGGTACATCCGCCCTGGGTGCCTGCTCGGTAACCACAGGCGGTTATGCCGTTGGCGTAAAAACATCTACAAATGACGCTTGTATGAAGAATACCAGCGTTGGTTTGGGGGTCGTCGGTGTTAACACAACCGGATTTGATAGCAAATGCGGTAACACAAAGATTGGTAATGGTTTGAGAACCAACCCTAGCAGCACGAAACTTGACCGTGCGGCGGGTGTGGCGATCATACGGGAGCAAAACTCCAAGGCCGATTTAACAGATGCGTATAAAGATGTTGCCGGTGCAAATGGCTGCGTGCTGAAACGCGCAACGTCAAAAGCGCCCGCTACGATTGATTGCCCGGTGGGTCAGCGCCCGGTTATATTCGGGCGTTAAGGATAAAACCTAAAGCATATTTTCCAAAATGGCCCGCATTCTACAAGAGTGCGGGCTTTTTTACACGGCTTGCCCGAATGTGAATCAATATATTGAATTGAAAAATTTTATGTAAAAAATACTATGAAAATAGATCAAAATACTGTATAAACGAACCAACCTAATACGGAGGGTGATAATGAAAGATAATATTCTAACACTGATGAAAGCCGCTGTTATCGTCGGTGGTGCATCCGGTCTGGGCGCATGTTCAACAACAGGCAGTATCCCAACAACGTCGTCGACCAGCTGTGCTGGCGGTTTTAATGCCGGTGCCGCAGTTGCTTCCGTGTCATACACGGGAACGAACAAGAAATGCGAAGATTACAAGATGTCCACAGGCGTGGTATCTAATCCAAAGAGCGATCAGGGAATGGTTTCACACGGCATCGCAACTGTGCGTGAACATGACTCCAGTGTGCGTAACGCTACACAAAAATTTGTAGACTCGTTTGGCAGAAATGATTCTTTGGAATGCACTATTGCCAAGCCTGATGCCCGTAAGGATGAGGCAGACCTCATTTGCGTGGCCAAGCCACGCGCAAAAGGACTGGGACTTTAATCAATATTCCGCGTTTTAAAAAAGGCCCGTATTCGAAAGAATGCGGGCCTTTTTGTGTGGGTATTTTGGAATGGCCATCTATACCTTCGTATGTTTTCGCGTACCCTATACAACCATTAATAGGCGTGCAAATGATGATCCTACACCTCTGCAAGCATGATAAATTCATCCCCGGCCTGATTGATTTCATGCGCCGCCATTTCGCGCATCAGGATCATGCCTTCATCACATATGGCGACAAGGCCGCGTATCCGTATGCAGAAGGAGCGGACACGATCCATTTCGATGACCTGCGCCCCGCCCGAAAGCAACTGCGGAAAGCGATGGAACGCGCGGACAAAATCATCCTTCATTGCTTCTACAATCCGCCGCTTTCACGGCTTTTGTTTCTGAATCCGGAATTGGCGCGCAAATGCTACTGGTCGATCTGGGGATATGACCTTTATAAATTTCGCGAAACACCAGGAACCCTGCACGGTCATATCAACGAATTTTGCCGCCGCAGCGCGATGAAAAATTTTCGCGGCATCATTTCCTGTGTAGAGGGGGACGCGAAGCTTGCGCGCCATGCCTATGGAATGACGGCGCCGTTTCACGAGTGTATTTCCTACACCAGCAATCTTTATAATGGGGGATTTGCGGATAAAACATCAAATGAATGCCTGTCGATCCAGATCGGCAATTCCGCCGATCCGTCGAACAATCACATGGAAGTGATGGACAGGTTACGCCCTTACAAAGACGAGAATATCCTGATTTACTGCCCGCTATCCTACGGCGATGCAGTTTATGCGAAGGATGTGGAGGAGAGGGGGCGGGAATTATTTGGCACCCGCTTTGTCGCGATCAAAAACTTTATGTCCCCTAAAAATTACAGGAAGCTCCAGTCCTCGATCGATATCGCAATATTCGCACATCATCGTCAGCAGGGAATGGGGAATATCATCACGCTGCTCGGCATGGGCAAAAAAGTATATATGCGAAGCAATGTGACAACATGGGACTGCCTGAAAAAATGCGGCGCCGAATTATATGATCTGGAGGAACTGGATCTAACCCGGATCGCGCCGGACGTCGCCGCAAAAAACAACCTGGCGATTGCGGGCTATTTCTCCGAAGAAAACATGGCGTCGCAATATGCGGTCATCTTCAGGTCTTGAGGCCATGTTGCGCGAACGGGCACTCTCCGGCGTAAAGTGGACGGGACTTTCCATGGCGGTTGTAACACTCGTCCAGTTCCTGCAAATGGCTGTTCTAGCCCGTTTCTTAAGCCCCCGTGACTTCGGCCTTATGGCCGTCACAATGATCGTCGTCAATTTTGCACAAATCTTTACGGACATGGGCACTAGCAAGGCGATCATTCAAAAACAGGAATTGAACCATGTTCAATTGTCCAGCCTGTATTGGCTGAATGTAGCATCCGGCTTTCTCATGACGATCATAGTATCGGCGCTGTCGCCGTTCATAGCCTCCTTTTTTGAAGAGGCATCGATAAAGCCCCTGATAATGCAGCTGTCCTTGATATTCCTGATCATAGCCGCAGGAAACCAATACCGCGTCCTGTGTCAGAAAGAGCTGGAGTTTAAACGCATGGCCGCAATTGAAATGTCGGCGGCCATACTTTCCCTGTGCGTCGCAGGAGCGCTTGCATCGAATGGCTACGGCATTCGCTCTCTCGTGTATGCAGTTCTGACGCAGGCAACACTTTCCAGTTTTCTGTTTCTGACCTATGGACTGAAACACCACCATCGGCCCGCGTTCGTATATCGCCACAGGGAGGTGAGACCTTTCTTCGCGTTTGGTTTCTATCAGATGGGCGAAAATGCGGTGAATTACATCTCCGCCAATATGGACAAGATCCTGATCGGTAAAATTCTGGGGATGCAGGCGGCAGGGTTTTATAACCTGGCATGGCAATTAATTATTTTTCCCGTGACCAAGATAAATCCGGTCGTAAACAAGGTTGCCTATCCTGTTTACGCACGGTTGCAAGGCGATAGCGCCCAAACCCAAACTTATTACGAAACTTCGATGAAGGCGTTGTCGCTCGTTACCATTCCTGCACTCGTTGGACTGTGCGTGTTTGCAGAGGATGTGGTGCGCGTTTTCTATGGAGAAGGGTGGGACGAAACCGCTACGCTGGTGCGGATCTTATGTGCGGCGGGCATCGTGAAAGCGGTTTTAAATCCCGCCGGGGCGCTCATTCTCGCGCGGGGGCGCGCGGATATAGGTTTCTGGTGGAACGTACTGTGGGCGGTGTCCCTATCTGCCGCGCTTTATATAACAATCGTCTATTCCGG
>QFNK01000144.1 GCA_003240795.1 Micavibrio aeruginosavorus
TCGTGGCGATGGGGCCTTTCATGATGGCGTTCACGCCCAGCGCCAGAACGCCCGTCATCGCAACAGCGCCGAACAGGGCCGCGAACAACGAGCCGCGCTCTTTCAAGCGATTGCTTACCGGTGACTTTTTTGTTCCCCTCAGGGACGGCAGGAAGACCATAGTATCCCCTTTAATCCGCGTACCCGTCCAACGGAGCCTTTGCTCCATCTTTCAGTATAAAGTTTATATGTTAATAATGATGTAAAGTATTCGAAGCGCCCGACGCGGGGCGTATACATTATATATGTGCCTTTTGTTTCGCCCTAGCGGAAAGCGGAGTTGTCCCCAATAATGGACAAAATGTGAATAGATTTGGGCATTGTTATGTGCCCCCTTGTAAGAGCCACCGTTCGGTAATACAAGAATTCGAACGGAACCGAATCGCTGTTTCAGACGTAATTCTTTTAACGCCCCAGATAATTCATTTTAAGGAGTTTTCCAATGCTCACCCGCCTGCTTGCTATTGCTCTTCTGACCGTATCGGTCGCCGCATGTTCTTCCACCAAGGATGAAGCTTCGGGCGACGCTCTGACTGTTGGCGAGCGTATGGACGGACAAGGCCCGCTCGATGGTACGGGCGTTTATGGATCCAACGGATCCATCGACGGTTCCGCCGTTCCGGGTTCCCAACAAGACCTCGCCACGAATGTCGGCGACCGCGTGTTCTTTGCGTATGACAGCTATGACATCGCACCGGAAGCCCGCGACACGCTGAACCGTCAGGCGGAGTGGCTGAACCGCTACCCAAGCCTGAACATCACGATCGAAGGTCACTCCGACGAACGCGGTACGCGTGAATACAACCTTGCGCTCGGCGACCGCCGCGCAACGGCCGTTAAAAACTACCTCGTTTCCCAAGGCGTTCCTGCCTCCCGTCTGAACACGATCTCCTACGGTAAGGAACAACCTGCCGTTATGGGTTCCGATGCAGCATCGTGGGCGCAAAACCGCCGCGGCGTTACCCGCGTAGAATAGTAGCGGGAAGCGAAGCATATGCGTCAAGCAACGCATCGCGCAGTAAAATACGCATCGGCACAAAGGGTTCTTCCTTTGTGCCTTTGCGGTATTTTGGGGGTTGGGTTGATGATCGGCGCGGCGTCTTCCGCATCGGCGCAATCCAATGATGTTGTCAACCGCCTCAAGCGGCTGGAGAACGAGGTCAACACGCTGAACCGCGCCGTTTACAAGGGCGAAACGCCGCCTGCGTCCGCCGCGGCGCCGGATGATTCTGCGGGCGTTTATCTCGACCGGATCAACCGTCTTGAAAATGATGTCCGCACCTTGACGGGCAAGGTCGAGCAACAGGCCTATGATGTCCAGCAAATGCAGCAGCAGGTTCAGGCGCTTTCGGAAGATGCGCGCATGAGGCTTGATGCGATCGAGGGGCAGCTTCGCGCCGCTCCCGCACAGGCGCAGCAGCCAGCCGCGACACAGCCGCAAGGACAATCCGTGCAGGTCGATCCTTCCGCGCAGCCCGTACCGGCGGGCGCCAATGTCGTGACGGGGTCCGAAACCGGCTCTCTCGATGCGGCGGCGCTGTATGAGCAAGGCTTTGCGGAGATCAAGCGGGAAGATTATCCGGCCGCCGAAAAGACGTTCTCCGGTTTTATCAAGCAATATGCCGACCATCCGCTGGCGCCCAATGCCTATTACTGGCTGGGCGAGACGTATTACGTACGCAAGAACTACGACAAGGCGTCGCGCGTTTTTGCGGAGGCATACAAGAAATATCCGGGCGGCCCGAAAGGGGCGGACAATCTTCTCAAGCTCGGCCTGTCTCTGGCAGGGAAGGGTGAGAAGCAGAATGCCTGCATCGCGCTCGGCCAGCTCAAAAAGGAATATCCGAACGGGCCTGCGCCCATCCTCAAACGCGGGGATGACGAGCTTGCCAGCCTAGGATGCTCGTAAGAAAAGCCCCGCAAGGGGCTTTTTTCATACATGCGGTGTGGTGCGAATTTCAGTGCAGTGTCGCCTTGGGCGGCGTGCCGAACATGGAGGCGCCCTGATGGGACATTTCCTCTATGAATTCCTCGTTGCTTTCGGCATGTGCTTCGAGAAAGTCCGGATGGTTCATGACTTTCAGGATGCGTTTTTGAAGGGCGGGATTGTCCTCCGGATTATGCCCTTTGCCGAACTGTTCTTTCACATCATCTATGATGGAGGTGTAGTCATGACGCAGTTGCGGAGGGAGTTTGTCGATAAAATTGCTTTCAATTTCGGAGACATACCGGGCGGCTTCGCCAGCGGCCTTAGCGCAGAATACATGCCGAAGATAATGCAGCATTTCTTTCGCGCTTTGTTTTTCTTCTTCGTCAAAATAATCCTTGGCCATCGCACACCTTTATCTTTTTCGTGAGGAAGGATGTATCAGATGTGCAGTTTTTATGTCAATATTATCTTTCATGACAAAATCCTGCTTTGAGGCTACAAGTCCTTATGGGGTTTGAGTTTTCCGATTTTGAAGCGTGTATGGCCAGATTGCCGGACGCGGCCGTGTCAGGCGGTTTTGCCGTGGGGGTTTCCGGCGGGCCGGATTCCATGGCGCTTCTCCATCTTCTCTCACGGCGAGCGGAAAAACACGGGACAATCATTCATGCGTACACGGTCGACCATGCGCTGCGCCCCGAAAGCGGGGAAGAGGCTTTGCGGGTCGGCGAATGGGTGCGCGGTTTTGCCAATGTCAGGCATTCCGTCCTGCGGTGGGACGGCGACAAGCCGCAATCGCGCATTCTGGAAGAGGCACGCGCGGCACGGTATGAGTTAATCCGAGGCCAGATGAAAAAAGATGGCGTCAGGCATCTTTTTATCGCGCATCACCAAGACGATCAGGCGGAGACTTTTCTGATCCGCCTTGCAAAGGGCAGCGGGCTTGACGGGCTGGCGGCGATGGCGTGTGTGCAGGAGGTTCAGGATATCGTTCTCCTGCGGCCGCTTCTGGATGTTCCCAAAGAAGGTCTTGTTGCCTATTGCAACGCAAATAACATTCCGTATGTCGATGACCCCACGAATGGCAACGAGCGGTTCCTGCGTCCACGCCTTCGGGCGGCGCGCAATGTTCTGGAGGAAGAAGGGCTGACATCCAAGCGTCTTGCGGTAACGGCGGCGCGCATTGCGCGGGCGCGTGCGGCGCTGGAGGAATTGTCGCAGACACTTTTCGACGAAGCCGTTTTGAATCGCGGTGAGAACGGACACATTTTTGATCTTTCCCGCCTGAGGGCCGCGCCGGAAGAGCTTGTTTTGCGCGTTGTTTTGAAAGCGATGAATAAGATCAACCCGTGGGGAGATTATCCGCCGCGCCTTGAAAAAGTAGAGGCGCTGTGCGCACGAATTAGAGAAGATGAAACATTCAGGGGCGCGACACTGGGCGGATGCATCTTTTCACTGGACGGCAAGCGGACGGAATTGCAGATTGTAAAAGAATGATGGTGCTGCGCCTTTTTATCTTTCTAGCTTTCTTATGCCTGCCTTTTGCCGCGAAGGCGGACGTGGTGCAGTTGCGCGGATTTATCTGGGGCGTCAGCAAGCAGGATGTGCGGCAGTATGAACAGGCCGTGTTTTGGGAAGAGGGGGATGATTATCTCCGTTTCTTCGAGGATGCGGGCGGCTACCGGCGCGTGATCGAATATGATTTCCGCGGAAACCGGTTATGGCGCATGCATTACGATTACCGCGAGCTGACGCCGCCAAATCCCGATATCGTGATGAATCTCTATTACGACCAGCAGCGCGCGCTCAGCTCACTTTACGGGGAGCCGTCTTCGGACAGGATGACGGGGCGCAGCGGGCGTTCGGTGCGTGTGCGTCCGGAAAACTGGGGCCGTTTTCTTTACGGCGGCGACCTGAGACTGGTTTCGGTGTTGAATATCCTCGATACGCGTATAACGCTTCAGGCCTATGGCGAGGGGCAGGGGTTTTACAAACTGTTTTATACGGCGGAAAAGATGGAGCGAGAGGAAGACCGTACGCGGCAAATTCTCAATCTGCCCGGACAGGAATAATTTGTGCCTTACAGCATGGGCGGAGCCTTAATTCGGCCCGTTTCTTCCTTCAGTATAAATATAAATATGGCAATATCGACGGCTTGTTTATTTGGACAAGCGCGCTATTTGCCCTTAAGATGCAACGGCATAACAATTTGGGTTTATTAGAGGAATTATCGCAGTGAACGGTTTCGGTCGCAATCTGATGTTCTGGCTCGCCATCGGTTTCATGATGGTGTTTTTGTTTAACGTGTTTCAGGGTGCGAATACCAAGGGCGCGAAATCATCCGGCGACATGATCGCCTACAGCGATTTCATGGCCGATGCGAAAGCGGGCCGTATTTCCGACGTCGTTATAAAAGGGCAGGAAGTATCCGGCCATTACGCGTCCGGCGGTGATGCCTTTAAGGCGCGCGTTCCTGCGAATGAGAACGTGGTCGAACGTCTGGACGGAACGGGCGTTAAGATTACGGCGGAAGCGGACGACCCTGAAAAAATCAGCGCGATGGGCATTCTTATTTCCTGGTTCCCGATGTTGCTCCTGATCGGCGTGTGGATTTTCTTCATGCGCCAGATGCAAGGCAAGGGCGGCGGCGGCGCGATGGGCTTCGGTAAATCCCGTGCGCGCCTTCTGACCGAAAAACATGGCCGCGTGACGTTCGAGGATGTCGCCGGTATCGACGAGGCGAAAGTCGAGTTGCAGGAAATCGTCGAATTCCTGAAAGACCCGCAGAAATTCCAGCGTCTGGGCGGTAAGATTCCTAAAGGCGCCTTGCTTGTCGGCCCTCCTGGTACCGGTAAAACGCTGACCGCGCGCGCCGTTGCGGGCGAGGCGAACGTGCCGTTCTTCACGATCTCAGGTTCCGACTTTGTCGAAATGTTCGTCGGCGTCGGCGCGAGCCGCGTGCGCGACATGTTTGAACAGGCGAAGAAGAACGCGCCGTGCATTATCTTTATCGACGAGATCGACGCAGTCGGCCGTCACCGCGGCGCCGGTCTCGGCGGCGGAAACGACGAGCGTGAGCAGACGCTCAACCAGCTTCTGGTGGAGATGGACGGGTTCGAGGCGACGGAAGGCGTGATCCTGATCGCGGCCACCAACCGTCCCGATGTTCTGGACCCCGCGCTTTTGCGTCCGGGCCGTTTCGACCGCCAGATCGTCGTGCCGCTTCCCGATGTGAAGGGGCGCGAAAAAATCCTCGGCGTTCATATGCAGAAAGTGCCGCTGGCGCAGAATGTCATCGCCAGCACGCTGGCGCGCGGCACGCCCGGTTTTTCCGGTGCCGACCTTGCGAACCTTGTGAACGAGGCCGCGCTTCTGGCAGCACGCCGCGGCAAGCGCGTTGTCGGCATGCAGGAATTTGAAGAT
>QFNK01000145.1 GCA_003240795.1 Micavibrio aeruginosavorus
AGGCCCGGCTTTCCGTACAGTTTGCAAAGAGCCATGATTTCCAAGGCTTCCTTGCGTCCGTCTTTTTTTGTTTTAACGGCGGTGGGTTCTTCTTCCTCGTCGTCGTCTTCATCGTCGAGGGTTTCCTCATCCTCGATATCGTCGATATCATCCTCCGCCTGCGGGCTGGCGTCGGTATCGCTTTCAAGGTCTTCCTCATCCTCGATGGGGTCGGTTTCAAGATTTTCGGTTTCAGACGGTTCTTGCGCCTTAACCGCCTGGCCTTTCTTTCGGCCTAGCAGCGTTTTCAAAGACATGCTTTCTTTCCTTTGCTTTGGATTGTCCCCGGAAAGCCCGGAGTGGCTTTTTCGGGCGGTCTGCCCGGAAACTTGGCGTTTCTCGATATCGGCAAGGATGATTTCAAGGACTTCATCAAAGGCGGCGATACCATCCGCGAGTCCTGCCTTGATTGCGGCAACCCCATCAAAACAATCGGCCTGCGTGGAAATCACTGTGCTTTCAGGAATGCCGCGATATTTGGCGACGGATTGCGTGAATACGCTGTAAACCATATCCACGCGGGCCTGCATTCGGCTTTGCGCCTCTTGCGAAAGCGGGGAATGCGGCCAACCGTCGATCTTGCGCGCCCCGGCGAAAATCGGCGTATATTGGAGGCCGGTCTTTTCGTTAAAGCCGGACTGGTCAAGGTGAACGGCGACAACGCCGACAGAGCCGACGCCGCCTGTGCGCGGCAGAAAAATCTTGTCGGCGGTCGCAGCCAAGGCATAGGCGGCGGAATAGGCGTGTTCATTGGCAAAGGCGTAAATGGGTTTTTCCCCGCGCCGGGAAAAAATGTAATCGGCCAGATCAAAAACGCCAGCCGCTTCCCCGCCGCCGCTGTCGATATCCAAAAGAACGGCGGCAATATCCGTGCGCGCCATGACTTCATCGAATTCCGCCCGGATGGATTCATAAGAGCGCAGGCCGGACAGCGCATCCATGCAATCGCCGCGCTGTACCAAGGTTCCATGCACCGGGATAACGGCTATGGGGATTTGTCCGGGATTGACCGGCGCGGGATGATCGGCAAGGAACGGGTCTTGCGCCAGTTCCCCGGCTTTCTCGATATCCGAAAAGAGCCGCGGGGACAGGACATGAACAAGGGTTTGCAGCTTGCGCGGGTGCAATAGCAGCGGTTCTTCAAAAAGGCGCGCGGCAATATGCGGCAGGCGCGCTGCCACGCCTGCAAGGTTGATATCTGGCATGTGTGATTACTCCGGTTGAATAAAGTCGTTTTCGGCGGCGTCTTCGCTTTCGCGTTCCGCCATATCCGGGTCTTGGCTCTCCCGGTTTTGCATGACCCCGCTATTGCTCACGGCGCGG
This sequence comes from Micavibrio aeruginosavorus, assembly GCA_003240795.1. Lineage (GTDB taxonomy): Bacteria > Pseudomonadota > Alphaproteobacteria > Micavibrionales > Micavibrionaceae > Micavibrio_A > Micavibrio_A aeruginosavorus_B. The sequence goes on from QFNK01000145.1 coordinate 1,363, forward strand.
GGGTCTGTGTCATAGAGAAGGCCAAGGGCATTTGCGCGGGCAAGATCGGCGGCGTTTTCGTCGTCAATCTCGGTAATATCGTAACCGCGGCGACCGGCGACACGGGTACGGCTGATAAAGCCGGAGCGCACGGCGATTTTATCCGCGGCGGCTTCCTGCTGCGGATTGACGTACGGCCAGCCGGGGGCCAGCCATTTGACTTTGAGATACGGGCGCGGATTAAAGGCGAAGTCCGGGGCTTCAAACAATCCGCCCTTGAACGCCTCCACCATAAATTCCCTCCAGACCGGCATACAGAATTGCGCCACTAAAATCTGGTTTTGGAATTGTTCCCAAATCCGCTGCGATTCATTCAAACCCCACCGGATAGAGGAAAAATTGACGCCGCTTAAATCGCCGGTCATGGCTTCATACATCACGTCCGCGCCCGCGGCGGCGGCGCGCAAATTCATCTTTACGAACGGATCGTAATTGCTGCCAACGTCCGCGGATTCGGCGGTCTTCACTTCCTGTCCGGGGTCAAGATAAAGGCCGGTTCCGGGTTCAAGATCGGTTTCAAAGGGCTTTGATTCATCCCCGCCCGCGAGAGCCTCCGCGATTTCTTCATCCAGAACGCTACGCTCATCATCCGCGGGCGACGTGATAAAGAAGGTAAGATAGGCGGCAAACTTTTTTCGGATAAGTTCGGCGTCCTCGTATTCCATGAGATCGAGCATCCGCAAGATAGAGCTTGCCACTTTTGGAAAGCCGCGGGTCTGGCCGGGGCGTTCAACTTCAAAAATGTGCATGATTTCATTGGCCGGGATACGGACGCGCCGGGCGGGGTCGCGCACCCCGATCATTTCGTTCGGGTGTTCCTTCCAAAGATGATACGCGGCAATGCGGTCTTGATTGTCAAATTCAATGCCCTGAACAATCTTCCCGCCATTGGACAGGTGCATGTTAAAAGTATGGTCGAGGTGGTCAGCTTCCAAAACTTTCAACTGAAACGGAATGAGCAAATTGAAATCATCCGTGGGCCGGTACATTTTCCGCACCAGCACTTCCCCGGATTGATAGATAGACCGGACAATGAGGGCTTGCAGGCCGTAAAAATCAAGGCGACCGTCTGCATCGGCTTCCATAGCCCACATATCCCAAGCCTCTTTAACCGCCTCGCGGAAAGCCTTGTCGCCGCCCTTGGGTATAGGCCGGATACCGTTCCCCACGACATTCGCCACAAAAGAACGGTCGGCCCGGCGCATCCACGGAATATTGCGGACTTGATCGCGCGCCCGGTCGCGCATACGCGCAAGGGAGCCATTGACAAGGCCGTTAATTGCCGCGCTCGGCGGCTTAAAGTTTTTCATGCGCCGCCCGGTGCTGGCGGCGTCGAAACCAGACGTAAAGCTGTTAGCCTTCAAAGCCCGCAGCGGTTTTCCATCCGGGCCGAGTAAAACGGGAATCTTGGTCATGGATTAAAGCCCCCGATTGCTTCGCATGTGGACGCGGCGGGATTTGCGCTTTCCTGCCTTCGCGTTCAAAGACCGGCGCAGCGTGTTAATGGCGCGCTCCATATCCGCGAGGTCTTGATACTCAATCGTCTTTCCTTCATAGGTCAGCCGCTTGGTGCCGCTGGCGTATGCCTTTTCAAGTTCCGCCAGCATTTCCGGCGTAAACGTAATGCTCGTTGTCATGGATTTTTTCTTTCTTTAATGGTGGCGTACCCGAATGCGGCGGCGCGCGCGTCGCCGGGCAGTCGGGTTTGCCGGTTGCTCAAGAACCTTTGGCAGTTCTTTAGGCTCGGCGGGCGTGACTTCCGGTTTCGGAATCTGGTTAAGCTGGTTATGCAGCGATAAAAGGTCGCCTTGGATTACGTCTTGCGGGATCTCGCGCATGACCGCCAGCGCGCGCCATTTTTCCACCGTAAAGCGGTTGATCTCGCAGCGTTCAGCAGCAGCCATGTTGTAAATCCGGCAATCAAGAAAATGGTTTTCGCCCGATACCATCCATTCGGTTGTGTCCCTGCCGTTCCTTTGGTGCGTCACAAGGCTTTCCGCCGTAAGCTGCTTGAAATAGTTTTCGTCGCAGCCGGTGGAAAAATGGCAATAGCCGTAAGGGTCTTCCTCCGCGCCTTCCATCACGCCCTCAAGACGCAAATAGGCGTAGAGTTCGGACTTGCCTTGCCATGAGCCGACCGGCCAGACGCGCATTGCCCCCCGGCGTTTCTTTTTCCCGGCATAGGTAACTTCCGTCTTGGCGGCGGTTCCCAAGACCGGGGCTTGCGCGCCGCCCACACCTTTAACGACAATGACCCGCGGCTTTCCTCTCGCCCAGGAATAGACAAGGTGGGCCATGTAACCGCTGTCAATCGCTAGCATGTCGCACTGAAAGGCCCGGCTCCATGCGTTTTCATAGTGGCGATTGTAAAGCGTATCCAGTTGCCGCCATGTTGCCGGGTGGCCCGTATCGCCGGGCAGGAAACCGATATCAATAACCCAGCTTGTTTTACCGACCCCCCAGCCGACGACTTCAAAATAGAAACCATCCTTTTGAACGTCCACGCCGACCGTGATAAGCAGCGCGCCTTGCGGAATGAAGCCCAAGGGGTAGTCTTCGCGCAAGGTAAGCAGGCGTTTCCAGCTTGGCGCGTCCCCGCGTTCTTCCCATGCTTGGCCGAGCCAGAGGTTATAAAATGTTTTCAGTTCGCGCGGGTTATCCTTGGCGGCAAGGAACGCCTCGACCATTTTTTCCCATGTCGTGAACGGGGAATAAATCGCATTGATCTTGAAACCCGGATGAGTGCCTGCGGCGTTCTGAATAACCCACCGGCCAGAGGCCAGCATTTTCCGCTTTTCGTGGTGTTCAATAATGCAGCCGTTTTCCTCGCAAACGTAATACGGCATGAAAGGCGGTTCGGTATTGAAGCGCAGGCCGCCCCGGAACGGTTCGGGCGTCAGCGGGAAAAACCGCAATTCCTGCTCGGCCTCGCAATGCGGGCATTTGACCTTAAAAATCCGTTGATCGGATTCCCCGTAACTGCGCGTAATCCGGCTAATGGATTGCAGCGTCGGCGTGGAAACTTCAAAGCATTTTGCCGTGCCGGAATCATGGAACGCGATTTGCCGGGCGTTCGCCATTTTGTCCGGGTCGCCTTGCCCGCCGACATCAAGGGGCCATTCGTCCCAATCATCCTTAAACAGATAGCGGATTGATTTCTGGCGCAGCGCGGCGGCGGAATTCGCGCCGGTGATAACCAGAAATCCGCCCGGAAACTTTTTGAAGGATGAAGTCGAGGCACCATCCCGGCTTTTGTTTTCGGCAACTTTTACGCCCCAATCATTTTCATCAATATTGGGCGTCAGTTTTTCACGCGACCATGCTTTGCCCGCGTTCATCGTCGGATGCACGACCATTGAAGGGCCGGGCGCAATGTCGATGATATACCCGATAAAGTTTGTAATGGCCTCGGAACCGGCAACTTGCGCCGATTTCATAAACGTAACCCGGTCGCAAGGGTGCGAGGGTGAAAGGCAATCCATGATCTCGACCAGATACGGGGTACGGTCGTTGCGCCACTTGCCGGGGAATGACGTAGTTTCGGGCGGCAGGATACGGCGCGCATTCGCCCAATCCGAAACGCTGTAATCCGGGTCGGGCATCAAGCCTTTTGAAAAGGCTTCCCGGTAGGCGTCACGCCCCGAGGCTAACATCATTGGAAACGTCCATAAGCGCGTCGCGGATTTTTGCCCGCAAATATTGGATGATCTCTTTTTCGTCCGTCATGCCGACAAGCGTTCCTCCCAACTCCTGCGGCAGGGCTAAGAAACGGTCGCGGATAAGCCGGGCGGCCTCGAACGCCTCGCGGTCGATTTCTTCCTTGCGTACCAGCTTCCCGGCGCGTTCCTCGTAATCCAGTTGCGCGAGCTTGGCTTGATAGGCTTCCCGCGCGCTGCGGAATTTGGCAAAGGACGTATGGCCGCTGCTTGATTGTTCGGCGGCAGCGTCTT
>QFNK01000146.1 GCA_003240795.1 Micavibrio aeruginosavorus
GCATATTTCATAGTGGAAAACATCGCCGCCATAGGCGCGCATCAAAAAACGGTCGAGCACGGAAATCTTGTGAAAAGCCTTTCCCAAAAGGGTGTGGCTTTCCGGATCGCGGTATTTATAGCCGCAGAGTTCATGCATCGGCGCGTCGGCCTCGCTGACGAGGCGCCGCTCGTAAACCTTGCGGGCCTCGTCCAGAGAGCGTGTATCGAAGATGGAAAAGACGCCGTCATGGATCTGTTTTTCGATCATGAATTCCGGAGAACGGGCCTGGCGGTATACGCTGTACCGGACGTTTTTCCGCTTGGCATTGGCTTCAAGCACCAGAAAAGTGTCCGAGACGGGGTTGAAAATTTTTTCCAGAACAGGCATGAAGTGCTTATGCAATTTTCATATTAATATGTCAAACAAAAGATGCAGCGCTGGAAATTAACCATTGAATATGATGGGCAGCCATTCTCCGGATGGCAGCATCAGGACCATGCGCCCTCCGTGCAGGAGGCGATCGAGACCGCTATCTTCAAATTCTGCGGGCAGAAGCTCCGCCTGCATGTCGCGGGCCGCACCGACGCGGGCGTGCATGCCCGCGGTCAGGTTGCCCATTTTGATCTGGATTACGGCACGCGCGCATTGTCGGGGTTCGACCTTGCAAAGGCCATCAACGCGCACCTGAAACCCCGGCCTGTTGCAATCCTTAAGGCCGAGGAAGTGCCGGAAGATTTCCACGCGCGCTTCTCCGCCAAGAATAAATTCTACTGTTATCGCATCCTCAACCGCACAGCGCCGCTCGCGCTGGAGCAGGGCAAGGCATGGAGCATGTTCTACGACCTCGATGCGGATGCCATGCACGATGCCGCGCAAATCCTGCTCGGCACCCATGATTTCACGACGTTCCGGGATTCCGAATGTCAGGGCAAATCGCCCATCAAGAGCGTGAACCGCCTGGACGTCATCCGCCGCGGCGAAGATATTTTCTTTGAGGTCGAAGGGCGTTCCTTCCTGCATCATCAGGTGCGAAACATGGTCGGCACGCTTGTCCTTGTGGGACGCGGCAAATGGAACAACGATGACTTCCGCGCCGCGCTGGACGCCAAAGACCGCACAAAGGGCGGCATGACAGCGCCCGCCGCCGGCCTCTATCTCATGCGCGTGGATTACTGACGCTTTCCGGATAAAAAATCCCCTGTGACGGGGGAAACATCACAGGGGAGGAGTCAGGGGTCAGAGAGAGTCATGAGGGACATGAAGTGTCATGTCGTCTTGACATGATCAATATCGCCCAACATTGGCGCGGAGGTTTGTCCGGATAGTGATGATTTCAAGGTGATTTGTGGCGGAAATGCGACTTATCTGAAATATAATTTCAATATTTCCTGGAAAATGTCGGTGCATTTGCCAAGTTGCGCCAAAGTGCAGAATTCATCAACTTGATGAATGGTTTTGTTGACCATGCCGAACTCGACAACGGGGCAGTAATCCGCAACGAATCGCGCATCCGACGTGCCGCCGCCCGTTGTCAGGGCGGGTTTATGATCCGTCACGCGTTCGACGGCTTCGGACACAAGATTTGTCCATTCGCCGGGCTGCGTCAGGAAAGAGCTTGCGCCGCGGGTGAAGCGGATATCGTAAGGCGTTCCGACGGAATCCAGAACGGCGCGCACTTTTTCCTCCAGCGTGACATTCGTCCAGCGGTCGGAAAAACGGATATTGAACGATGCCGAAGCTTTTGCCGGAATGACGTTCGTGGCGGTGTTGCCGACATCGACCGTGGTGACTTCCAGATTGGTCGGCTGAAAATGCGCGGAGCCCTTGTCGAACACGCACATGCCCAGCGCGTCGAGCAGCCTGATCATGCGCGGCACGGGATTGTCGGCGCGGTCGGGATAGGCAACATGGCCCTGTTTGCCGTGAACGGTCATATGGCCGGTCAGCGATCCGCGCCGCCCGATCTTGATTTCCTGTCCCATATAATCGGGGTTCGATGGTTCGGCCACAAGGCAGACATCCGGAATATGGTTGTTCGATGCCATCCATTCCAGAACGCGTGCCGTGCCGTTGATGGAATCTTTTTCTTCATCGCCCGTGATCAGGATGCTGATGGAGCCCTTGGCGAAATCAGGCCTTTCTTTCAGGAATTCTTCGATGGCGGCGACAAACGCGGCAATATTGCCCTTCATGTCCGCGGCGCCCCGCCCGATCAGGCAGTCATTCCTGATCTCGCCGGCGAAGGGCGGCACGCTCCACGCGCTTTCGTCTCCCGCCGGAACGACATCGGTATGCCCGGCAAAGCAGATGTGGGGCGCACCCGTGCCGCGGCGCGCAAAGAAATTCTCGACACGGTACGAACCGCGCCCTTCGAACGGCAGGTCGAAAACCTCGAACCCCATGCCGGTCATAATCTTTTTCAAATAGCCTTGCGCCCCCGCATCATCGGGGGTGATTGATTTGAAACGGATCAGGTCCTGGGCGATTTCAACCGTGCGCTGGCTCATAAGCCATTAGAAGCACGGACTTTATGGCGTTGCAACGGCAGGATGTTGCGGGACGGGCTTCTGTCCCTCGTTTTTAAACAGATAGGAAAACCTGTCCGAGTGGTTTTTAAGGTGGGGCAGCATGACTTCGGACATGAAATTCTGCAGGCGCCCGTATTTTTCAGCGTCTTCCGAAGGCTTTACGGACTGAGAAAGGCGTTTCATGAAGATATGCAGCGGATTGATGATTTCCGGCAGTTTGAAATTAAGCGCGCCGTGAATATAGCGCGGAATGCCCACCGGAATATCATAGGATTTCTTGTAATGCAGATCGACATTCTGAAGGTAGCGGAAGTGCGGGTAGAGCATGACGCCCATCATGCCGTCGAGGCTGCTGATCGCGCGGCGGAAAGGTTTCCACTTCTCCTTCGCGGCATCGGTAAAGTCGTAGCGCGGGCCGTACATGTCTTCGCGCTCGTTGCAGCGTTTAAGGCGGCGTTCCGCGGAGAATTTTCTCGCACCGAACAGCGTTGCAAAATTATGGATGACGTCGGCCTGTTTCAACATGAAGACGATCGGGTTCGCCTGCTCTGACGATACCATGCGGTAGGTATACAGAACGACGTCCTCTTTCTCATACGATCCGTCGCTTTGCAGTTCCTTTTTTTGCGTCATCAAATCGATGTTGATGATCGACTGCAGTGCAATCTGCTCTGCCTTTTCGGTGTCATAGGAAGGATCGGCGGCCTTGATCGCGCCAACGAATTTCATCTGCTCTTTCATCATGTCATCCTTGTCCGACATGAAATCTTCGATGCTGTCATGGCGCAGGTGCGAGATGATCATGCATTCGAGGCCGCCATAAGGCTCCAGCTCGGCAAGATCGAACCCGCCTTTGTTATAGCCCTGCTTGAGGAGCGACATGACCATGACAAGCGGAATGAATTCGTGCAGCCAGTTGATCGTACCGTCGCCGCGCAGGAAGTCCTTGCCGCTTTTTTCCTCGAGCAACGCATCAAAATTCTTGATGGCCAAAGGCATGTTCATCTTCTGCAGGAAATTTTTGAAACAGGTCTGAAGCGCGGCTTCGCGGCTATTCAAAGCCGTGGGGTTAGCATGATCATCCAGCCCCATAGTTATAAACTTCACATCGCGTAACATATCCTCAAACGCGACGGAAAAAGGCGCGCGGCGTCTCGTCACCGGCTGGGCGGCTTGAGGAAACTGCTGTGACGGGCGGCTGTTCACTTTCTATAATCCTGCTTTTGTTGGGCAGGATATACACCACGTCGAGCGGCGGTTACAACCAAAATATGTAAAAATTAACCGCTTATAATATTAGAAAAAGGTTAATCGCGCAGCAGTTCGTTGATGCCTGTTTTGCTACGGGTTTTGGCGTCCACCTTCTTAACTATAACGGCGCAGGCCAGGGATGGTCCCGTCGTCCCGTCGGGCAGGGGTTTGGACGCAGGCAGCGTCCCGGGAATAACAACCGAATAGGCCGGAACGCGGCCCATGAAAATCTCGCCCGTTTCGCGGTCGATGATCTTCGTGGACGCCCCGAGGAAGACCCCCATGGACAACACCGCACCTTCTTCGACGATCACCCCTTCGGCAACCTCCGACCGTGCGCCGATAAAGACATTGTCCTCGATAATCACAGGTCCGGCCTGAAGCGGTTCCAGAACACCGCCGATGCCGACGCCGCCGGAGATGTGGCAGTGTTTTCCGATCTGCGCGCAAGACCCGATCGTCGTCCACGTATCGACCATCGTCCCTTCACCGACATACGCGCCGACATTGACGAAGGACGGCATCAGGACGACGTTCGGCGCGATATAGGCGGAACGGCGGACGATGCAGTTCGGCACAGCGCGGAAACCCGCCACCTTGAATTCTTCATCCCGCCACCCGTCGAACTTGCTGGGCACCTTGTCCCACCATGCGGAATTGCCGGGGCCGTTCTCGATGCGCTGCATCGGGTTCAGGCGGAACGACAGGAGGACCGCTTTTTTAAGCCATTGATTGATGTGCCACGCGCCCTCGTTTTTCTCCGCAATGCGCAGGCTTCCGGAATCAAGAAGCGACAGTGCCTCGTTCACCGCGTCCCGCACTTCGCCCTTGGTGTCGGCGGTCACGCTGTCGCGGGCTTCCCATGCTGCATCGATCGTCTGCGGCAGGGTTTCGTCTTTCAGGCGGGCGGCACCGGTCATGGTCTGTCTTTCTCTGGTCTTGATGTCTCTAATGCTTGGGAAATTGACCATAGATAACTTTCTCCGACAAGCGTTTTGATATTGCCTATCCGGCGGCAAGCAATAAAACTGAAAGTTGCATGAAGCGATTTGCCGCGCCACTTTGGATTTTTTTGCTTTGCCTGTCTGCCTGCGCTCCGGCGGCGAGGGTGCCGCCTGTTTCGAATGAGGAAGCGCTCCACGAAATCCGCCTGCAAAAGGAAATCGCGGTGAAGGAGCGGATGGAGCAGTTGAAACGTCTCCACCGCGTCGGCCTTCCTGTGCTGGCGGCGAACGCGCCTCTATGCGGCTCCAAAATCTGGCCGCATCTGAGCATCATGGTCGAAAGCCTCTCCAACATGCCGGAATCCCTGAAAGACGCCGCACAAATTTATTACGGCCTGCAAAACCAGCTTACCGTCGGCTACATCGACCCGAAAGGCCCGGCCTCAGGCAAGCTCAACGCGGGTGATCGCATCACAGCCGTGAACGGCATCCCCATACGTTCCGGCGCAAAGGGCCGCGCGGATTTTTATGAAGCCTTGTGGAGCCTGCGCAGCGCTTCCGAAAAAACGCTTGTGCTAACCGTGCGCCGCGGCCGCAAAGGCGCGCCCGAAAAAATCTCCATCACCGCT
>QFNK01000147.1 GCA_003240795.1 Micavibrio aeruginosavorus
CGTTATTCAGGAAAACGTCAAAAAGCCGCTGGCGGAAGAGCTGCTGTTCGGTGATCTGACCGAAGGCGGCACGGTAACGGCAAAAGTCGTGGATGACAAAATCGCGTTCGACATCGACCCTCAGAAAAAATCAGGCAAAAAGGCACAGCCGGAAAAAGAAACGGTGAAGTAGGAGTCGTACGTCAACGACGAATGCAACGCACGCGCAAATTTGCTACTTTTGCGAACGTGCCAGAGCCGGCGCCGCTAAAATATTGGATCCAAACGTTTGGGTTTACCATTGAGGAGCTCCAATATGCTGTTGATGTGTTGTATGTGCCGTTTAAAGAGCCGGCTGTTTTGTTTGTATCCATGAGAGCCAATTCATCTTTTGATGGTAGATACCAGTCATCTCTTCCATTCGCGACTGAGGTGTCGCACATAACAGCAGCGGGGAAAGGGGTTCCCGCACCGACATAAGCGATGATATTGGCGGTGTTCGTTTTTCCATCTGCTATGTTGGTTGTAATAGTATGGTTTACGAACGGCGCACCATCTGAAGACCATGTTGTAGATCCCGCATCTGCAAGCGTTGTATAAAGTTTATTTGAACCTGATATGCCCGTATAGACTGTACCATCCGAGCATATCTGGCCTATAGAGTCGCAGCCGGTTGGTGGCCCCGCGACGTCTTCGCCCTGAAATTTCACACCCGCACCTGCTATTTTAAATACATGGCAGCTCTGATCCGTAGGGGCAGATGGATTCGGATTGTTTCCCTTTGGTGTTTCATAGGAAATTTGTGAATCCGTACATCCGCGAGCTTTAAGGCGCTTTATGGCCATATTTACGGCATTTGCGTAATCCTGTGCGTCTGTGACCATGGCCTTGTCTTTTTCGCTAGTCATCAGAGCCGTGCTCGTATTACTTCCACGCATGAACGCAAAGGACAGCAGGCCGAAAAGGGCCACGGCAACGAAAATCATGATAATGGCGCTTCCGCGCTGGCGGGACATGTTCATGTGAGTGATTCTATCACGGCATGTGCGCCCTGTTCGAGAGGGAATTTTTGGGGTAGATTCTTACCTTATGATGCTCCGCCATAAGAAATTACGGGAATGGGCCGCACAGGGCCTTCTTACAGAATCGCAGGCCGCCGCCATTCACGACTATGAACAGGCGCGAAAAGCCGGACGTTTCGGCCGGGGTCTGACGGGTTTGGGTATTTTTGCCATTCTCGTCGGCGTTCTATCGATCATCGCTTCTAACTGGCACGCCATTCCACCGCTGGTGAAAATCGGCGGTCATGCGCTCATAAATGTCGCGGTCGGCGCGTTTGCGATCAGGGCATGGCAGACCGGAAAGGAGCTGTGGCGCGAAGGAGCGGTTCTGGCCTTCCTCGGCCTGTCCTTCACCCTCATCGTTCTGGTGGGGCAGGTTTATCAGCTGGACGGAACTTTCGGCAATGCGCTGGCATTCTGGCTGGTCATCACCCTTCCGTTTTTCCTTCTTTTGGGCAATGGTTATATGACTGCCGCGCCCTGGATGTTTGCCTTTCTTACGACGATCATGACGGTCATGATCGAGCGTCTGGAGCCTTTACCGCTGCATTATCAGCAGCTCTTTGCCATTGGCGTGGGTGCCCTGATGCCGCCAGCTCTGATGGCGGACGGAATGTGGGACAGGTTCCGTAAGCTGCGTCCCGCGCTGTGCGACAGCGCGGTCAGGGGAGGCGCTGCGTTGAGTATCGGCCTTGCATCATTTTCTTTGGCCTTTATGGATTCCGGCTGGCTTGACTGGAACAAACACATGCTGCAGGCCGCTCATGTCTGGGCAATCTTTGGCGCGGGTCTTGCGGGTATGGCGATCCATGCCGTGATCTGCAAATTTTATGAAGGGCGAAGCGACCTGAAATACGGTGCGGCATTTGCTTTGGCCGGATTTGGCGGATTCATGCTGCCGTTCTTGCTGGGAACACCGGACCTTGGAATTTTCTCTGCGCTTCCTTTCATCCTCTATTGGGTCTTTATCGGATGGTACGGCCAGATTACGGGACATATGCGTCTTTTGTCCTTGTCGATCGTTGTGATCGCCATCCGCATCTTCGTGATCTACGTGGAATTGTTCGGAAGCCTGATGGACACAGGTATCGGCCTGATCAGCGGGGGAATAGTCGTCCTCGTCCTGATCGCGGCGGCACGGCGCCTGAACAAACGCCTTCAAAAGAAAGGTCAGGCTTATGGCGCGCTATAAAATATTCGCAATCTATGCGGCGCTCGCGCTGGCGGTGGCCGCTCCATTGGTTTCAGCCTATGTCGCGCACAGGGCGCAGACATCCTACCCGCTCATCCGTGTCGATATCGAACCCTATGACCCGCGCGACCTGATGTACGGCCATTACATGCGTTTTGCGGTCAAGTGGAGCTGGGACAAGAACAAAACTGCCGCGGGCATGCAGGACGGCGAGCAATGCCTCTGCATAGGGGAGGGTAATATAAACCCGCCCGTATCGCCGACAATATGCCCGTTGCCTGGCGAACAGGGATTTTCCTGCAGCGCGATCCTGAAAGGACATCTGACATGGTTCCCCGCGATGCAGGACGCAGAAGCCGGTTATCGTTTTACCATCCCGAATGACCGCTATTACGTCGATGAAACCATCGCCCTGCCGTTGGAGAAACTTTTCTTCGAGAAGAAAGAAGGCTTTTCCGTCGGTCTTTCCCTGCGCCCCAACGGAACGGCGGTGCTCGAAAAAATGTATGTATCAGGCATGCCGCTGGAAGATTATATCCGCGACAATAAAGAACAGTTGATTTCAAAATAGCTAGGGCAGGGAGCACCCCATGACACAAGACCAGATGCTGACCTTCGGCATCATCGCCATAACGGTTGTCCTCTTCATCTGGAACAAATGGCGCTATGACATCGTCGCGCTGGCATCCTTGTTCGCCGCCGTCGTTGTCGGCATCGTGCCTGCCTCCGAAGCGTTCTCCGGTTTTGCGGAGCCGGTCGTTGTCACTGTCGCCTGTATCCTCGTCATCAGCGCGGCGATCAGCCAGTCCGGTTTTATCGACTACGCCCTGCGTGCCATGAATGTGGTCGTCGATCATAGAAATCTTCAGGTTATATTGCTTGTTACCATGGTGATGATCTTATCGGCATTCATCAACAATGTCGGTGCCATTGCGGTTTTCCTGCCCATTGCAATCGCATTTGCAAAAAAAGTCGGGCGCAGCCCTTCGGATTTTCTCATGCCCATGGCGTTCGGATCCCTGCTCGGCGGCCTTGTCACATTGATCGGTACGCCGCCAAATCTTCTGATTTCCGACATCCGAAAGCAATTTGTTGGAGAGCCGTACGAACTTTTTGATTTTGCCTATGTCGGGCTTGCCATCTGCGTCGCCGGTCTTGCATATCTGGCCGTGAGCTGGCGCTTCCTACCCAATCGCCGCGGACAGACCGCGCCGGAAGACCGCTTTTCGATCGAGGATTATGTCAGCGAGGTCACGGTCACCGAAGGCTCCACCATTATCGACAAAACAATCCGCGAAGTTGAAAACGCTATCGAGGGCGATCTGTCGATCATCGGCTTGCTGCGAAGCGGCTATCGTACGCTGGCGCCATCGGGTCGTCTGAAAGTGCGCGAGGGGGACGTCCTAATTGTCCGAAGCGATCCTGCCGTCCTCAAAAACCTTGTCGATTCGGGAAAGGTACAGCTTACCGGAAGCAAGGAAACGGAAGGGCTGTCGCTTGTATCCGATGATGTCGGGACTTACGAGGCGGTGGTCATGGCGGACTCGGAACTGATCGGCATGAACGCCCGCGAAATGCAGCTCCGCAAACGCTTTGCCGTCAACCTTCTGGCCGTGCGTCAGTCCGATGTAAAACGCCAGAACCGCCTTCACAACGTCCGCTTTTCCGAAGGGGATGTCATTGTTCTGCAAGGCAGTCTCGATGCAATGTCTGAAACGCTGAAGGAGCTGGGCTGCCTGCCGCTTGCGGAAAGAAATCTTCAGCTCGGCCGTCCGAAATTCATGATGATGCCGGTGCTGATCATGGCCGGCGCGATCCTGCTCTCCGTCATGGATATCCTGCCGCTTTCCGTGTCGTTCCTCGGCGGTGTGTTGTTGATCGCCATTTTGCGGATCATGCGCCCGAATGAAATCTACGGCTCCATCGACGTCCCTGTTATCATTCTCCTCGGTGCCTTGATGCCCGTGGCGGAAGCGATGCAGACGACGGGCGGTGCGGAACTGATCGCGAAAGCCGTTTCCGATCTGACGCAGGGTCTGCCGGCTTACGGCGTGCTTTCCGTCGTCATGATTGCGACCATGATTGTCACGCCGTTCCTGAACAACGGGGCGACCGTCCTGCTTATGGCACCAATCGCTGCGAACCTCGCAAAAAATCTGGACCTTGGCGTTGACGCCTTCCTGATGGCGGTCGCCATCGGCGCAAGCTGTGACTTCCTGACACCTGTGGGGCACCAGTCGAACACACTGGTCATGGGGCCTGGCGGATATAAATTCACCGACTATTGGAAACAGGGGCTGCCGTTGACAATCCTTGTCGTCCTTATAAGCGTGCCAATCCTGATATGGGCATGGCTATAGTCAGGCCGCTATTTCAAAAATAGCGTCTATTTCAACCGCAACGCCGAGCGGCAGGGATGGTGCGCCGACGGCAAAGCGTGCATGTTTGCCGCGCTCACCCAGAACATGAACCATCAGGTCTGACGCGCCGTTGATAACGGCAGGCATCTGGTCGAAGTCAGGCGTGCAGTTTACAAACCCGCCAAGCTTGAGGCATCGCACGATCTTGCTCTCGTCACCGCCGACGGCGGCCATCGCCTGAGCCAGAATATTCAGGGCGCAGGCCTGCGCCGCTTTCCGCCCGTCTTCTATTCCCATATCTTCGCCAAGACGTCCCATATGGGCTTTGACACCGTTCAGGAAAGGGATCTGTCCGGCGATGTAAAGCGTATTACCGCTAATCGTGTAAGGGATGTAATTTGCCGCGGGGGGAGCCGCCTGCGGCAGCGTCATGTCCAATTCTTTCAGGCGGGTTTCGATATTGCCCATTTTTTGTCCCTTTCCCTTATAAAAACTTGATCTGGAGGACTTTTTAGGCCATTTCTGATACGGCGAAAAGAAAAAAGGCGTGGTACTTCCATGGGACTTCTAACACCTGTTATCAATCTGCTTGGCGTGATGTCGCCGATCCACATCCACTTTGTAACACTCGTAACGGGGGCGACAAGGGTGGGGCAGGATGCGCTTGGGAACAAGTACTTCCGCGCCAAGCCCCGCAAAGGGTACAAGCATGAGCGCCGCTGGG
>QFNK01000148.1 GCA_003240795.1 Micavibrio aeruginosavorus
AGCCCGGCACGACGGAGAGCGCCTCGATCCCGAACGGCGGCAACCATCCGCCGAGGAACAAGACGGTCGTCATACCGCTCATCAAAATCATGTTCGCGTACTCACCGAGGAAGAACAGCGCATAGGACATGGACGAATATTCAACCATGAACCCGCCTGTAATCTCAGACTCACCTTCCGGCAAATCGAACGGCGCGCGGTTGCATTCGGCCAGAATGGAAACGAGGAAAACAATGAACATCGGGAACAGCATCACCTGGACCCAGACCGGACGCTCCGCCAGCACGATTTCTGTGAGGTTCAGCGATCCCGTGCACAAGAGCACTGTGACGATGATAAGGCCCATCGAAACTTCGTAGGAAACCATCTGTGACGCGGAACGCATTCCGCCCAAAAACGCGTATTTGGAGTTGGACGCCCAGCCCGCCATGATAATCCCGTAAACACCCATCGACGAAATGGCGAACAGGTAGAGGATGCCGACATTGATATCGGCCAGAACGATTTTCGCGTCGATCGGAATAACCGCCCATGCCAGAAGCGCGAGCGCGAAAGTAAGCATCGGCGCGATCAGGAACACAGGCTTGTTTGCCTGCGACGGAATGATCGTTTCCTTGGAGAGAAGCTTGATACCGTCCGCGATAGGCTGAAGCAGACCGAACGGTCCAACCGTCATCGGCCCCTGACGGCGCTGCATCGCGCCCATGACTTTACGCTCTGCATAAGTGTAATAGGCAACAACGCCGAGGATCACGCCGACGATGGCGGCAATATGCCCAAGCATGAAAAGGCCGGGCCAGAAATACGTTTCCATGAATTCAGGCGTAAACATTACTCAGCCGCCTCCGGCACGTCTTTTTGAATGAATTTGGAAAGATCGGGTGCGAAATAGTTCGGCCCCTTCATAACCTTGCCGTCACCTTCGCGGCGGATCGGTTTTCCGTCCTCGCCCAATTTGGACATATTGGAACGGTGCACTTCATCGAACGCGAGGTCCTTGATCGCCTGCATCCCGAACGACAAAAACGCGCCGTCCAGAACATATTGGAGGTCGATCAGCGCATCGAGTGTTTCCTGCGCGTTGTTGTTGGCCAGCGCCTCTTTCAACTCGTCCAGCTCTTCCTGAAGAAGGTTGATACGAAGCTGCTTCGTCTGTTCACACGAAAGATTGATCTCCCCGTGAACCGGAAGGCCGTAGGTCTCGTGGAATTCCTGAACCTGTTCGAGCGTCGTGCGTTTCATTACTCTGCCGCCTCCATAAATTTCTCGCCATGCACGAACACGCGGGAGCATTCCTGCATCGTCGGCGAAGCCTTTGTGATGACGTTTGTCAGGTAGAAATCCTGAACTTTGGAAACAAGCGGTGCATTGGAAACATCGCCCTTCGCTCCAAACGAAGCCCACTGTACCGCAGGCAGTTCATCCAGCGCATTGAAGAACGGGAATTCGGAAACCAGACGGGCACGAAGCTGCATGAGGTCGTCATACGGCAGTTTCTGACCAGCATATTCCGAAAGCGCGCGCAGGATTTTCCAGTCTTCGCGGGCCAGTCCCGGTGCATCAACGGCTTTTTTGGCCATCTGCACGCGGCCTTCCATATTTACATACAGGCCTGATTTTTCGGTGTAGGCAGCACCCGGCAGGATGACATCGGCGCGTTTCGCACCGGCATCGCCGTGATGGCCCTGGTAGATGACAAAGGCGTTCGGGGTGATCTGCGACAGCGTCTCTTCATTGTCGACGCCGAGCAGGTATACAACATCCATGCCCTTGGCGTTAAGCGGCGCATCAGAAACAAAGCCGATCTCGATACCGCCGACACGGCTTGCCGCCGTATGGAGAACGTTAAAGCCGAGCCAGTCTTCCTTGACGCATCCAAGCGCTTCCGCCGCATCGCGGACAAATGCCTGAACCGCTGCGCCTTGCGCGCCTTTGAAAATGCTTTCGCCGACGATCATCATCGGGCGCTCGGATTTTACCTTGCCCGCATATTCCTTGACCATCGATGCCAGGGACTGAAGATCGTTTCCGGCATGGTGATAGGAATATGTAAGGTCCGCTGCCTCGCCGACAACGCCGACATGAAGCGACAGGTTGTTCTGGAGCGCCTTACGGATACGGGCGTTGACCAGCGATGCCTCGACGCGCGGGTTTGTCCCAACCAGTAGAATTGCATCCGCCTGCTCGATCGCAGCGATACCGGAATTGAAAACATAGCCCGAGCGCTCCGACACATCATAATGTGTCCCGTCCGCCCGGCAGTCATAATTGCGGCTGCCAAGACCGTTCATAAGGTCTTTCAGCGCCAGCATGGATTCGACATCGGCCAGATCGCCGGCGAACGCCGCAATCCTGTCCTTGTTCGCCGCCGTCATTTTGGCAGCAACAACACCGAACGCCTCGTCCCAGCTGGCTTCCACCAGCTTGCCGTTCTTACGCACGTACGGACGGTCGAGACGCTTGTATTTCAAACCGTCAACCGCGTGACGCGTACGGTCGTTGATCCATTCCTCATTAATGCCTTCATGCAGGCGCGGCAGAACGCGCATAACCTCGTTACCGCGCGAATCAACACGGATATTGCATCCGAGCGCATCATGAACGTCGACGGTTTCCGTTTTCTTCAGTTCCCAAGGACGCGCCTTGAACGCATATGGTTTGGAGGTCAGAGCGCCAACCGGGCAGACGTCGACAAGATTGCCGGACATTTCACTGCCGATGGCCTTCTCGATAAACGTGCCGATTTCCGCGTCTTCGCCGCGGTTCAGCTGACCGAGGTCGTCAACACCCGCGATTTCTTCCGCGAAACGGACACAGCGTGTGCAGTTGATACAGCGGTTCATGGATGTTTTGATCAGCGGACCGAAATTCTTGTCCGGCACCGCGCGCTTGTTTTCGCCGTAACGCGAACGGTCGAAACCGTAGGCAACCGCCTGATCCTGAAGGTCGCACTCCCCGCCCTGATCGCAAATCGGGCAATCCAGCGGGTGGTTGATGAGCATCATTTCCATGACGCCCTTGCGGCCTTTTTTCACTTTGTCAGACGCCGTGCGCACGACCATATTGTCACCGCAGGCCATCGCGCAGGACGCTACCGGTTTTGGCGCACCCTCCAGCTCGACAAGGCACATACGACAGTTCGCCGGCACGCTCAGCTTGTCATGGTAGCAGAATCGCGGAATTTCGATTCCCAGCTGTTCTGCCGCCTGAAGGATGCTGGTCCCCGGTGCGACTTCGATTTCTTGATCGTTTATCTTGAGTTTTGGCATGGTCTGACACAAAAAGTCTGAAATCTGATTTACGGCTCTGTATACTCTTTTTACAAAACCGATCAAAGGGTTTATATGAGCGATATGAATTCTTTTACTCCGAATATTCTGACCGAAAACGGCTGGGCCGATTATGCGCTACTGGACAGCGGCGATGGCCGCAAGCTTGAGCGTTTCGGAAAATACATCGTCTCCAGACCGGAGCCGCAGGCATTATGGCAAAAATCTCTTTCCGAAGCGGAATGGAAGAAAGCCGATGCCACCTTCACCAACGCCTCCGAAAAGGAAGAAGACGACAAGGGCAGCTGGCAACAGCACAAGAAACTCCCCGAAACATGGAATGTCGGGGTCGAAGGCGCCACAATGTGCTGCCGCCTGATGACCTACCGTCACATGGGCCTGTTTCCGGAGCAGCGCCCCCACTGGCAGTGGTTCAGCAACATCATCAAAAACAGTTCAAAAAGACCTTTCAAGGTTTTGAATCTGTTTGGCTATACGGGCGCGGCCAGCCTGATCGCCGCGGCCTCTGGCGCCGAAGTGACCCATGTCGATGCATCGAAAAAGGCGATCCAGTGGTCCAGGGAAAATCAGGACGCATCTAATCTTACGGAAAGTAAAATCCGCTGGATTTGCGATGACGCCGCCAAATTCGTCGCCCGCGAAGGTCGCCGCGGCAACAAATATGACGGCATCCTGCTTGACCCGCCACGCTATGGACGCGGCCCGGAAGGCGAAGTATGGAAATTTGAAACCGATGTGGCACCCCTGCTCTCCGCCTGCGCCGACCTATTGGCCGATGATGCGAAATTCATGATCCTGACCGCCTACACCATGCGCCTGTCTTCCCTGACGCTCGACCATATGATGCGCGACGCACTCAAAGGGCGCAAAGGCACAACGGATCACGGCGAACTCCTCCTCGCCGACAAAACCGGCAAACGCCCCCTTCCCACATCCATGTTCAGCCGCTGGAGCGCCTAAGATGAAAAAGCTTATGATCGCCGCCATGTCCGTTCTCCTCCTCGCCTCCTGCGGCGATGAACAATGGTCTGGCTTTGTCTATCCGAACAAATTCAATTTTACCGAGCGCCAGACAATCGGCCCCTTCACCTCCTTTGAAGAATGCCAGACTGCGGCCAAAGCCGAAATCGCCAAACTGGACGCCCCCGACAACGCCGAATATGAATGCGGGCGCAACTGTGAAGACATCTACGGCGGCGATGGCCCGCAAGTCTGCAAGGAAACACGCAAATAATATGGAGCCATTCCCCCTATATCATAGCGTGATGGGTGCGATCGCCATCGGCATAGGCATTATAAGCTATATACCCTACCTACTAACGATTCTGAAAGGCAGGACAAAACCGCACGCCTTCAGCTGGCTAATATGGGGGATTTTGACGGCAATTGCATTCGCTGCACAAATCACGGGCGGCGGCGGCGTAGGTGCATGGGTCACGGGTTTTACGGCCGCCACTTCTCTTATCATTGTGGCTCTCGCCCTCTTCAAAGGCGAAAAAAACGTTACGAAATCAGACTGGCTGACATTTGTAACGGCCCTTCTTGCCATCCCTTTATGGTATTTTACCAAAAACCCGCTCAATGCCGTTATCCTGATAACAATCATAGATGCGCTGGCCTTTTACCCCACCTTTCGAAAATCATGGCATAGACCCTACGAGGAAAACGCCTTCACGTTTACGTTGAGCGGCATCAAATTTATTTTCGCCACACTCGCTCTGGAAACACTTAATATTACGACATCTCTTTACCCCTTAAGCCTTGTCTTCATGAACGGCGTATTTGTCATCATGATTTTATGGCGCAGGAAAGCATTGAAAAATGGCACGCATTGAACACATAACATCGCCGTCCAACCCGAAGATCAAGGCGATCAACTCCCTCTTCATCCGTAAATTCCGGAAGGAAACGGGGCTTTTCGTTGCCGAAGGGCTCCGCTCCATTATAGAGGGGCT